>JAYVXK010000511.1:0-1775 GCA_043785265.1 Myxococcales bacterium
CGCGCGCGCGCGATCACCCGCATCGAGAACCGTCGACTTGCCGCCGACGACCAAGTGCACGACCACGTTCGTCGCCTCGAGCACAGGCCACTCGTCGCGCATGAAATAGTCATCGAGCATCGCACGTACCGCGGCGAGATCGAGGCGCCATTCGTAGCCATCGCCTTGCGCGGCGGGCTTCACTTGCATGGCGAGCCACATCGCAGTCGCTCGGTCGTTGCCCGCGTTCGTGATCTCTTGGATGAACGCCTCGCGAGTGGCAAAGCGAGGAGGCAACCGTTCGAGCAGCGACACGATCCTCGTGGTCGATTCGCTGCCACGTGCGTCGGGGCGCGCGCTCGGAGTCGAATCCACAATCCATGCAACGCGCACGTTCTTTGGATCGTGGAGCATCTCGAGAGCGACCTTCCCACCAAAACTGTGACCCAATAGTCCATGCACAGGACCAGGGATTTTAGCCTCGATCGCACGCACGTCGGCTGCGCATGCAGTCAACGTGTGCGGCGGCAAGAAGCCAGGCGACTGCCCGTGCATGCGGAGGTCGACAAGCGCGGCTCCCCACGCTGGCCGCTCATTCACGAACTTCTGCGCGAACGTGCGCCAATTGGAACCCGCCCCCAAAATGCCATGAAGAAAGACCATCCACCGTGAGGGAGACGCGCCTTTCGCCGTCACGAGCGCAATGGAGAGCTCCGCCATCTCTACTTCTTCAGGTTTGACTCCCCCTTCGGGGACTTTCCAGGATCGTCTTTTTGGAGGCGCGCCACTTCTTCTTCGAGGCGGCGAACCGTGCGCTGGAGGTCTTTGACTTCGTCCTCCGTCGCGAGCGCCATCGCCTTGGCGATCTTCTCGGTTTGTTCGTGGGTAAAGCTCTGCACTTTGCCCGGCATGCTCATCGCGCCCATCACTGCCTTCATCACGCGCGGGTCCTGCATCAACTTCATGACGCGTGGATCGGTCATGAGCTTGATGCCCTTGTCCATGAGCGTTTGCTTGAGCGAAGCCATGACTACGACTTACGCCTGCGGCGCTTCGACCTCAAGAAGAAGTCTGGTCGATGCTCGCAAGAATGGCGCGCACTTCGGTCGCGGCTTCGAACTCTGGGCGCGCCTCGAGAAAGGCTTCGAGATACTTCTTCGCCGCGGCGTGGTCTCCGCGCGACAAATAGGCCAATCCAACGGCGTGAAGCGCGTCGGCATCGCCTGGCGCGAGTGACAGCGCGGCCGTCGCCTCTTTGATCGCACTCTTGGCATCACCCAGCTCTCGCAGCGCATGACTGAGATGAAGGCGCGCACCCAAGTGCGATGGAGCCCGCATCAGGCAGGCACGATACGCATCGCGCGCCGCCTCGAGCTCGCCGACTTCATACAGAGCCACGCCCAGAAAGTAGTATGCGTATGGGTTCTTGGGATCCGCCTTGATCACGTCGCGCAAAACAGTCAGCGCTCGATGAAACTCTTCTTCATGGAGCAACTCTGTCGCTTCTTCGACGGCGTCCCAGTGCGCCAGGTCGGCCGGATCGCGTTCTTCGTTCGGAGACATCGTGTCCGCAAATAGCACGGCTCGAGCGACGCGAGAGTGGGGACCGACACACCTTGGGTGGTGCGTGCTGGTCGCGCTCGCGTCGGCGTGTGCGTTCTGGCTCCCCGCGCGCGCTGCATGTCATGGCGATTGGCCCGCACCACTCGACGACGTGTTCATTCATTTCGATTTCGCGCGAGCCGCCGCAACGGGACGACCATTTTCGTGGATCGCGGGACAAGGTTATTCGTCCG
>JAYVXK010000512.1:0-6051 GCA_043785265.1 Myxococcales bacterium
GGCGCAACGACGAGGCCAACCGGTCGCAGAGTCGTCAGGTGTGTAACTGGCGTGCGACGCGAGCGCGATGCGATGAAGTTTTTGGTCGACGTCGCCATCTGCAGGACCGCCAAGAAGGCAGTCAGACAGCTTGGTCGCCGCTTGCGTGAGGCCGTCTCGCGCTTTGGTTTTTGCGTGCTGGTGATATCCCCAGATTCCGCCGAATCCCGCCAAGAGCACGATGGCGAGGCCACACCCCACAGCGACGACAGCCTTACGCATGTGCATCGAGACTAATCGACCTTCCATTCCAAGGACATGCCGTACCGAACGCACCAGGGCTGCGAAACGATTCCAGTTGGCGAAGACGAGTCAGCGTTCGGAGGAGACCGCGCGTACTGTTTGCTCAATCCCAAAGCGAGGCAAAAAGTGCAGATCCTTCTTCGCTTTGGTGTCGTCGACCATGCAGACGTAGCGAATATGATCGAGTTCGGGCACAGGAAAGCTCGTCAACCGAAGGGCCCACATTCGTTTGAGCACGCTCTTTCCGAGCATGTACGGGATCGGAATCGTCCTGTGTCCGGTCAGCGCGATCAGCCGCGAAAGAGGCAATGGCTCGGGCCCCGCGAGATTGAAGATGCCTCGCACTGCGGGCACGAGCGCCGCCTTGATCGCCCCGACGACATCGCGCTCGTGAATCACCTGCACCATGGGGTCGTAGCCCATCAGGGTGGGGATGGTTGGCAGGCGCAAGAAGTTCGACGCGGCGTTGCGCACGTGACCGAGAATGTGCACTGGGCGCAAAATCACGCTTTCGGTCTGCGGGTGCTTCCAGAAGAAACTCTGCGCGAGCATGTCGACTTCGATGAGGTCACGAATCTCGCTGAAGCGTGCACTCGCCAATAACGGTGCCTCTTCGGTTAGAAACTGCGGATTGTGCGGTTGCGGCCCGTATACGTTCGCGCTCGAGAGCACGACGAGCTTGGGGACTTGGTAAGTGGCGACATACTCGAGCAGCTTGCCGAAGCCCTCGACGTTCCACGAGTGGTGATCGGCCGCCGAAGCGCGTGGGTCGTGCATCACACCGAGATGGACGACTGCTTCGACGTCGCCTGCGCGAAAGACGTCTTTGAGTTTCTTGCGCCGCAGATCAACTTGCGCGTGCACCACGTCCTTTGGACGATCCGAAAACGGCCTGCGATCGACTCCCACGACGGGGCGCACGCGATGGAGCTCGCGGACCAGCCTTTTTCCGAGGCGTCCGCACGCTCCGGTCACGACCACCTTACCGAGCGTGCGCGAGATCGTGGTCACCAAAATACGTGTGCGCGCTCCTTGACGCCGCGATTGACCATCGACTGAAGCGTTGCTCTCACGAGCCAAACCTTCTCTTCGATCACAGCGTCATCCTCGTCGGGATCGCCTTCGAAGTACATCGGCTCGCCAAAGTGCAGTCGATACTTGGTAGGCAAGGGGAGTTGACCGCCAGGCAGCAAGAGCTGCGGCATCAACGGAAACGCCGGCATGCGAAGGAGCTTCGCCAAGCCTTCGACGTTCGCGATCGAGATGTATTGCTCCTCGCCGCCGATCACTGCAATCGGTACGATCGGCGTCTTCGTTTCGATCGCCAGGCGCATGAAACCAAGCCCGAAGTCGACGAGTCGATAGCGATCTTGAAATGGTTTGGAGATGCCGCGCGATCCTTCGGGAAAAACCAACAGCGCTTCATCGCGCTCGAGCAATCGCTTTGCGTTCTCTGGAACGCCGACGACTTGTCCCACGCGGGAGAAGAGCATCGAGACGAACGGCAAAGTGCTAGCCCACTTCTCGACCATCGCGCGAATGAAACGCGGCGGCTCGACATCCATGAAGAGCGCAGTGCCGATCATCGCAGCGTCGATCGGGATTTGCCCCGAGTGATTGGCGATCAAAAGCACGCGACCCTTCGGCACGTGATGCGCGCCAAACGTCTCGCAGCGAAAATATTTTCGATACAAGAACGCGGTGCAAGCAAGCACGTTCTTCGTCCACACCGGATCGAGCCCGAACGGATCTACGCCTGATTCTCCGAGGGAAAGAGGCACTCTCGCAAGTCGCGTCTCGAAGTCCTCGCCGAGCATCGAAGTCATCGACTGCGAAACCGCGCGCTCGGCCAACCCGCCCAGTTGCTTGAGCCACGGCGACAACCGTCCACCGAGCCGCAACAGAGAACGGGAAGAGCTTGCCACATGGGGGTGGTACCTCCCATGCGCGGCGAGGGTCAAGCCGCACGCGCAAACCCAGCGGGACGGGACGGGGACGGGAGCGGGAGCGGGGACGGGAGCGGGGACGGGAGCGGGAGCGGGGACGGCGACGGGAGCGGCGGACGGGGACGGCGACGTTTCCGTCTGGGAGACTGGTAGATTGCGCAATGTGACTCCGCCGCCGCTCTGCCCGGGAGATCTGATCGCGGTCGTAGCGCCTTCGAGCCCCTATCCGCGAGAGGAGCTGCTCGCCGGTCTTGCGTGGCTGCGCGCTCGTTATCGGATTTTCGCGAGCGACAAGATGGGAGCACGCGACGGATACCTCGCTGGTGACGACACACGTCGGCGAATGGAGCTCTCGCGCGCGATGTTGCATCCAGACGTTCGCGCCATCGTGATTGCTCGTGGTGGTTACGGCGCCACACGCATCGTGGCGGGTCTTCCATGGGAGGTGTTTGCGCGTCGTCCGAAATGGATCGCAGGCTTCAGCGATGTGACCGCGCTCCATTGCGCCGCGGCAGCGCGTGGCATCGCGAGCGTTCACGGCCCGAATGTGACCGGCCTGGGTCGCGCCGATCCGTGGACGCGGCATCGGTTCCTGCGCGCGCTCGAACGTCCATCGGAATCTTTTCAATGGACGAAGCTGAACGTGCTTCGTGACGGCAAAGCGCGTGGGATCTCCGTCGGTGGAAATCTCGCCTTGGTCGAGTCCATGGCCGCAGCGCGCGCGCTCGTCATTCCCGGAGGCGCAGTTCTGTTCCTCGAAGACGTCACCGAGCGTCCCTATCGCATCGACCGCATGTTCACCGCTTTGCGCTGCGGCGGCTATTTATCAGCGTTATCCGCGATCGTCTTCGGTTCGTTTTCCGAATGCCCCGTCGGCCCAGATGGCACGAGCGTCGACCAAGTGCTCGCGTCGTTCGCACGCGACCTAAACATCCCCGTGGTCTCCGCCGCCCCCTTTGGACACGCACAACGAAACGACGCGTTCGTGTTGGGTAGAACCGTCACACTCAACGGCGACACGCTCACGTTCGTTTGAAAAGAGCGACGAACGCCCAACGAGCGCTCATCGCCATGCCCTAGTTTTTCCAGAAAAACTTCCAAGGGTTGTGTTTTAGGTCGCGCGCCATCTCCTGCAGATCATCATAGAGTTCCTCGTCCATGACGAGTGCGCCCACTGTGCCGTCACCCTTTTTGATGTGCGCAACGATCTCCTGAGTGTCACCCGCGATGGTGTTGGCTCGGTGCGCGAGCTCGGTCACGTCGTCGATCGTCTTCTTCAGTTTGGCCTGGCCCTCGGGATCGCCCACTGCTGCGGACGCACGGTTCAGGTTCGCCATGGCCTCTTTCGCGTCTTTGAGGAGAGGCGCGCTGTCCTTCTGGATATCCGAGGTGATCTTGTCGAGGTTGTCGAGCGTGTGATCGATCTTGGGGTTGTCGACATACTTGCCGCGCACGTCTCGCGTGAGAGTGTTCGCCTCCACACTCAGCGCTTCGAGATTTTGCATGATGCGATTGATGCGCTCGCGGTTGTCTTGCACCGACCCATTGAGACCGGTGAGCAGGCCCGCGGTGTTGACCACGATCTCTTTGACGAGGTCTTGGTTGTTGCGCAGACCCGTCACGGTCATGTCGAGCAGTTCGTAAGCCTTCGCCAAAAACAGATCAATGCGGGGAGGCCCTATTCCATGGGGGATCGTCTTCGGATCGATGACGGGCTTGGTGGGCGAGCCTGGATCGATCGCGAGGTACTGCTCTCCGAGCACGCCCTGGGTGGTCACGTAGAACTCGGCATCTTCGCGGATGGATTCGTGCACCTTTTCTTGGATGGACAGCTTCGCGCGCACCATGGTGCGGTGGCCTTGCGCGTCGATGTCACCGCCGCGAAATTGCATTTCGTCGACACTGCCGACCTTGACGCCTGCGATCCTGACCGGTGCGCCCGTTTGCAGACCACCAGGGTTGTCGAAGTCGACGTAGATCGTGAATTTCTTTTCGAAGTTGATGCCGCCCATCACGAGCACGAACGCGGCGAGGATGCCGAGTGACACGAGGATGAGGATGCCGACCTTGACTTCGATCGTTCTTTCTTCTGACGCCATCGCCGCGTAGTCTACTCGTGTTTGCGGCCTATTTTCGCCACAATTCTACTCGGCAAGATTACTCGCCGAGACTACTCGATGGGTCCTTGGGCGCGGCCGTGGATGAACTGTTGGATGATGCCATCGTTGGCGGCTTGGAACTCTGCCGGCGTGCCGATGAGTTTCACTTTGCCGCGATAGAGCATGACGATGCGGTCTGCGATGCTGAAGATACTCGCGAGATCGTGACTCACGACGATGCTCGTGACGCCGAGTTTGTCAGAAAGCTCGCGGATCAATTTGTCCACGCGCCGTGCGCTCACCGGATCGAGTGACGTCGTCGGCTCGTCGAAGAGCACGTAGGTCGGATCGAGAGTGAGTGCTCGTGCGATCGCCACTCGCTTCCGCATGCCGTCGCCCAACTCGGACGGATAGCGATCAGCGAACTCCTGCATGTGCACGACGCCGAGCCTGTTTTTGGCCTCGACGAGCGCTTCGCGTGAACCGAGGCCCTTGTGCTTGCGCAACGGCAGCGCGACGTTCTCGGCGCATGTCATCGAGTCGAACAGAGTCGAGTGTTGAAACACCATCGCGCACTTTTTTCGAACCGGCATCATGCCGCGTTCGTCTTTGTGCGAGATCTCTTCTCCATCGAGCCAGATTTCACCAGCGTCGGGGCGGAGCAAGCCAATCAGGTGCTTGATGAGGACGCTCTTGCCCACGCCGGACGCGCCGATGATGAAGAAGACCTCGCCCGGCTCGACATCGAAGCTCACGTCGTCCAAGACCGGCTTGGGACCAAACGCCTTCTTGATGTGGCGAAACGAAATCATTTCGGAAAGACGACGAGTGACGCCGCCGAGATGAAAAAATTGAGCACGATGATCGCGAGAGAAGAGTTGACGACGGCGCGCGTAGTTGCCCAACCAACGCCTTCGCTCCCACCGAACGTCGAGAGACCGCAATAGCCGCTGACGATGGGGATCGCCGCCCCATACGCGACGCACTTGACGAGACCCGTGATGAGGTCGCCGTGGTCGACGAGCTGCATGTTGGCGAAGGTGCGCCAAGGAACGTCGAACGCGAAGTATGCCGTTGCCCCGCCCGCGAGGAACGCAACGGCTGCCGCCCAGACGATGAGCACGGTGGTCATGATGATGCTGGCGATGAAACGCGGCTTGATCAAAAAATCGATCGGGTCGGCCGCGCACATGCGAAGCGCGTCGACTTGCTCGGTGACGACCATCGAGCCGATCTCTGCCGCGATGCCCGCGCCCACACGCGTCGCGAGCATCAGCGCGCCGATCGAAGCCGCGAGATCGCGCACGAGCAGCTCGAGGTACGTCGCACCGAGCAGCGTGAAATCAGGCAAAATGCGCTTGGTTTGGAGGCCGGATTGATAGACCAAGATCATTCCGATGAAGCCCATCGTGATCGTGATGAAGAACGCGCTCTTGTTTCCGATCTCGTACATCTGCTTCACCACAGCGCCCCTCTCGCGCTTGCCGCGGGCGATGAAGTAGAGCGTGCGTGCGAAGACTGAATAAAGTGCCCAACCGCCGCGCGCGAGATCGATCGCACCGGCGCCGAGATCGAAGACGAAGCCTCGGCGTGCGCGGGGAGTGTCGACGGTATCCACAATCAGCCCAGGATGAAGCTCACGAAGTAGTCGAGCACGAAGATGCCAGCGGCGCTCGCGACGACCGTGGCATTCACGCTCCTGCCCACGCCGGGAGCGCCTCCCG
>JAYVXK010000513.1:0-6048 GCA_043785265.1 Myxococcales bacterium
GATGTTCGTTATGTCCTCTTCGCAGGCATCGGCGCGTACTGGGTGGTCGGTGTACCGCTCGCGCTCGTGTTCGGTTTTGTGCTGCACGGCGGCGCCGTCGGCATGTGGTGGGGCCTCTCGCTGTCGCTGATGACGGCCGCAGCAGCCTTCCTCGTTCGGTTTTTGATCTTGTCTCGGCGAGTCATTGCTCGAGTATAAAACCGGCTGATTTCAGCCTCCCTGAGGCGGTCGGTCAGACTCTCTCGAGAATGATCGCGAGCCCCTGGCCGCCGCCGATGCATGCGCTACCGACTGCGTACTTCGCGTTGGTGCGTCCCAGTTGGTAGGTGAGGTGCGCCGTGATGCGCGCGCCGCTCGCGCCGAGAGGGTGACCGATCGAGATGCCGCCACCGTTGAGATTGGTCTTGCTGCGATCGAGACCGAGTTCTTTTTCGACCGCGAGATATTGCGCCGCGAAGGCCTCGTTGACTTCGACGAGGTCCATGTCGCTCAGCTTGAGGCCCGCTCGCGCCAACGCATGCGCAATCGCAGGCACGGGCCCGATGCCCATGATGTTCGGCTCCACTGCAGCGACACCCCATTGAACGATGCGCGCGAGCGGCTTGAGGCCTTTCGCTTTCGCGAACTCCTCGGTCGTGACCACGAGCGCCGCCGCACCATCGTTGATGCCAGACGCATTGCCCGCAGTCACCACTCCGTCTTTTTTGAAAACGGGAGACAGCTTCGCCAATGCTTCCATCGTCGTCTGCGGACGCGGATGCTCATCGACAGCAAACTGGATGGTGGCCTTCTTCTGTTGCACTTCAACCGGAACGATTTCGTCCTTGAAAATGCCCTTTTCGTTCGCCGCGGCCCATCGCTGCTGACTCGACAATGCGAGTTCGTCGCACTGCTGGCGCGTGATGCCGTACTTGACCGCGAGGTTCTCTGCCGTCACCGCCATCGCCGTGTTGCAATAACTGTCGGTGAGTCCTGCCCAGAGAGAGTCCTCGACCGCGGGAGATTTTCCGAACGCCCAACCGTCGCGAGCGCCACGAAGCACATGCGGAGCTTGCGTCATGTTCTCTGTGCCGACCGCGAGGATGGCGTCTGCATCACCGAGCAACAACTGTTCGCAGCCGTTGATGATCGCCTGAAAGCCCGAGCCGCAGAGCCGGTTGACGGTGAGCGCTGGCGTGGTGATCGGCAAACCTGCTTTGAGCCCGATGTGACGCGCGCCGTAGATCGCGTCGCTGCTCGTCTGCATCACGTTGCCAGCGATCACATGACCGATGTCCGAGAGCGCGATACCCGACTGCGCGAGCGCTGCCTTGGATGCGATCACACCGAGATCGATCGCGCTGACAGTCTTGAGCGTGCCTGACAGCGTGCCGAATGCGGTGCGCTTGGCGCCAACGATGACGAGGTTCTTGGAGAGCTTGGCCATGACCATTTCCTTCTCTTGGGGCGACGAAACATAGGGCTAGAGCGCCGTTTCGTCCATGACCGTCAACGATGTGCGCGGCCCACAAACTTGGTTATGCTGAGCTGGATGCAAGGACAAGCTCCCAATTGCCCGCGCTGCGGCGCAATCGTTACCAACCCTGGCGCACCGACCTGTTCGTACTGCCAAGCGCAGCTCGCACCACCGCAGCAGGCGCAAGGCTATGGTCCGCCCGCTCCGCAGGGCTACGGTCCGCCCGCTCCGCAGGGTTACGGTCCGCCCGCTCCGCAGGGCTATCCGCAGAATGTCGCGCCCAATCCGTATGGCGGAGGATATCCGCCGCAACAGCAATATCCGCAACAGGGTTACAACCCCTATGGCCAACAGCCCGGCTACGGGCCTCCTGGTTATGGACCGCAATACCCTGTGCAAGGGTTTGGGCAGCAGCAGTTTCGACCGTACGGCGGCGGCGGATCGAGCTGGGGAAATTTTTGGAGCATCCTTTGGATCATCCGTTTGGGGATCGCGCTCGTCGTCCTCTCGGTGGTTCTGTTCGGCGCCTGCATCGGCGCGATGCACTGAGCATTGCTGCGATCACACCTCACGGATTGAGGTCAGCGTGCATCAAACAAACCACGTTCATTGCCGCCAAAATGAGCCGTGGCGTGGCATAGACGTTGCTCTCTAACGGCTCGAAGGGACAACCTCATGTTCGAAAACCTACTCACCGAATTTACATCCTCCAGCCAAGGTCAAGGCGCACTCAGCGCGCTGACGGCGAAGGGTTTCTCTCAAGACGACGCATCGAAGTTCATCAACGAAGCGCTTCCTGCCGCAAAGGCACACTTCGAGGGCAAGGTCACAGGCAGTCCGAAGCCGGAGGTTGGTCTGTTCAGCATGTTCGGCGGCCACGCGGCCAGCTCGTTTCTGATCGGCCTCACCGAAGGCATCGTGCGCGGCGAGAGTGTTCTCGATTCGATAGAAGACGGCGGCATCTCTCTGCTCGCGGGTCACATCGCAGACGTCGTCGCCCCCAAACTCAACATCGACTCAGACAAAGCGTCCATCGGCGCTGCGGTTGCCGCGCCGTTCATCGTTCACTTCGCGCACGAGAAGCTCGCCGCGAAAAATTGATCGCGATCGACGCGGAGCATCAAGCAGCGCTCGAGAACTCGGGCGCTGCTTTTTTCATGCGAAGGTCGCCGACGCGGCGCTGAGCACGGACTCGCCGCGTTCTTTTACCTTCATACTGAGCGCGATCTTACCCGGTGCGACCAGCCACCCCTCGGTGACGAGCGTGTCGCCTGGCCAAATCGGCTTGCTGAAACGAGCCTCGAAACCAGTCAGTTTGCTCGAATCGCCACCGCAGGCGCCAAGCGCTGCGTGACGAACCATGTGTCCGTAGGTGCAGAGCCCGTGCAAAATGGGCCCCTGCTCGAAGCCGACTTTTTTCGCGAACTCGGGATCGGCGTGCAGCGGGTTGAGGTCTCCACTGAGTCGATACAAGAGCGCTTGCTCCTTGGTCGTCGCATCTTCGATGCGAAAGGTTGGCTCGGTCCCTTTGGGTACGTCGATGCCGCTCGGCTCTTTCGGCGGCGGCTCACCGTTGAAGCCACCTGCGCCGCGATAGATGATGGTCCAGGTCGTGGAGCAGACCGACTCGCCCTTGTCGTCTTTGGTTTCGGTGTCGACCAATACGCTCGCAAACTTTCGCATGTCGTAGATGCCGCGCACGGTTGCCACGGTCGAGAGCGTGCCCTCGGACGCAAACGGCTTGTGGATGCGCACGCGCTGCCCACCATGAATGACCATCGCAAAGTCGCCACCGGTCTTCGACAACTGCGAGAAGATCGGCGCGAACGTCGGCACGACTGCGAAGCTCGGCACCACTTTTGGACCGCGTCCTTCGTAGAGAAAATCCAACTCGCTCGACTTTGCGCCGATACCGAGCGCGTAGAGCACGACGTCTTTCCAGGTGTACGAAAAGCGCGACGGTTCGCTGGGCTTGCCTACGATCGAGAGGTCTAGTGCCATGGGTCCTCGGAGCATCGAACAGTTACCGCGAGCCGTCAATCTCGCCTCCTTGTGTTGACCACGCTGCGGTGAACCGCAGACGTGCCGTCATTTCTTTGCGACGACCTTCATGTAGATCTCGCGCTTGGGTCGACCGCTCCAAGCAGAAACGATCTCGGAGACACGCTTGGGATGCACGCCCGCGGCCAATTCTTGATCGATGCGCGCGTCGATCGCCTGGTCGTCGATCGCCGTTTCACGGGACGCGGGTTCCCATGGTCCGAGGACGATCGTGACCTCTCCGATCCATTCGCGTTCGATCGCTGCGAGTTCGGCGAGTGTACCGCGGAGGATCTCTTCGTGGATTTTGGTGAGCTCTCTCGCCACGCATACGCGTCGTTCGGGAGTCGCTAGCGCGAACTCCGCAAGCGTCTCTCGTGTGCGATTTGGCGATTCGAACATCACGACCGAATCGCCTTCGTCACACGCCTTGCCGATCGCGATCGCGCGTGGACGAGCCTCGCGCGGCAAGAAGCCAATGAAGCGGAACGCACCACCCCACCCTGTTGCTGCGAGCGCTGCGAGTACCGCACTGGGTCCGGGAATGGGCACCACGCGCGCTCCAACTTCGATGGCCGCACGCACCAGGGCGTCACCCGGATCACTGACGACGGGTGTTCCCGCGTCTGTCACGAGCGCGATGTCTTCGCCACGCACCAATCGCGCCGCAAGACCTTCTACCTGCCGCGCGCTCGAATGCGCATGAAGCGCGACCACGTCTTTGCCCGTGATACCGAAATGAGAGAGCAACTGTCGTGTGCGCCGCGTGTCTTCGGCTGCGATGGTCGCGCACGCCCGCAGCGTTTCCATCGCGCGAGGCGAGAAATCAGCCAGATTTCCGATCGGCGTCGCGACGATGTAGCAGGTGCCAGCCATGTCGAACGTGTATCGCAGATTTGCGCCCCTCGACTGCTTTCGTTCGTACCGAGCATCATACCCAGGTATCCTCGGACTGCATGACCAGCCAGTACGACGGACTCGTCGCGCGCGCGCAGCTTCGCGTTGGTGGCTCGCTTCGCGGTAAGTACGTGCTCGAGCGATTGATCGGCGTGGGAGGGATGGCAGCGGTCTTCGAAGCGACCCACCGGAACGGCTCGCACGTAGCAGTGAAGTTGCTTCATCCAGAGCTGTCTTCGGTTCCAGAGGTGCGCAAACGCTTCCAACGCGAGGGGTACATCGCCAATCGCATTAGTCACCCTGGGGTCGTGCGCATCATCGACGACGACACGGACGATGACGGTTCGTCGTTCATCGTCATGGAGCTTCTTTCGGGCGTGACCATCGAGCAGGAGTGGCAAGCTCACGGCCGACGTTTTTCTCCGCAACGTGCCGCGACCATCATCGAACGGCTGCTCGATGTGCTCGATGCCGCACACGCGGCCGGTGTCGTGCATCGAGACATCAAACCCGACAATGTTTTTTTGACGCGAGATGGCGCGCTCAAAGTGCTTGATTTTGGCATCGCGCGACTCGCCGACAGTTCCAGCGTGACCGCCAACGGTCAGATGTTGGGCACCCCCGAATACATGTCGCCCGAACAAGCGGGGGGCCGCGTCGGTGAGGTCGATCCACGCAGTGACATCTTCTCCGTGGGGGCGATGCTTTTCACTTTGTTGTCGGGACAACACCCGCACGTCGCGCGAACGCCTACGGAATACACCGTCTATGCGGCAACCCGACCAGGGCGACGTTTGCAAGACGTGCTGGAAGGCGTGGACGCGCAACTCGCGCATGTGGTCGACAGAGCGCTCGCGTTCGAACGTGATCAGCGTTGGGCGTCTGCGCGAGAGATGCAGATTGCTCTTCGCAACGCAGTTGGTGCGCTCGGCAAGACTGTTCCCACCACCGCAAGCTCACTCGACGAAGCGCTGAACTGGCGCGAGCGAGAAGAACACGTGCCGCTCGTGCCCGAGGAACCGCACGCGGCGGGGACACGCACGCTGCCGTTGGGATCGATGAGTGGACCCACGACGGCGATCCCCATTCCGCTGAATCGACCCAAAAAAGACTGATCGCACCCAGCTAGAGTTCGGCGGCGTCGCCCATTTCTTCTTTGAGATACTCGCGCAATCTGCCGGTGATTCGTTGCTCGAGTTGGCGAACGCGCTCTCGCGAGATGCCAAACTTGTCGCCGAGTTCTTGGAGGGTGAGCGGATCGTCCGCGACGAGTCGATGATCGAAGATCGCGAGCTCTTTCTCTTTGCCGATGAGCGTTTTGCGAAACTCCGCGAGCTTGGCTTTCAAGAGCGCTTGCAGCTCACCATCGGCCATGAGCGCTTCGGGCCCGTCGACCGAACTCGCCATCGTGTCGATCTTCGAGATCGATCGACCGTCCGAGTCGCCCACTGGAGCGTCCAGAGATTTTTCGCTCGCTTGCAGACGTGCGTCCATTTCGGTGACGTCTTGCTCGGGCACATTGAGACGCTTGGCGATCTCTGCGTCCGTGGGATCGACCCCCATCTGCAGCAGCTCTTGGCGCTTCTTGCGGAGATTGAAGAAGAGCTTGCGCTGCGCTTGCGTGGTGCCCAGCTTCACCAAGCGCCAGTTGTTCA
>JAYVXK010000514.1:0-6040 GCA_043785265.1 Myxococcales bacterium
GATCACATCGCCGCTCTTGATGCCGGCGCGATCAGCGGGAGAGCCCTCGATCGGGGCGATGACTGTGATCGCCTTGTCACGCAGATCGACCTCGACACCCACGCCCGCAAACTGGCCCTGCAGTCCCTCGTTGGCGAGAGCATATTCTTTGGCCGTGTAGTACTCGGAGTGTGGATCGAGTTCCGCAAGCATTCCCTTTGCCGCGCCCTCAAGAAGTCGTCGACGATCGACAGGATCGACATAATCGTTTTCGATGTGTGCGAGCACGCGCCCGAGTTGCCCCATGACGAAGTAGGGACTCTCATTTTGCGGAGCCGCATCTGCGGTCGGACCAGAAATCAGCTGCGCGCACATGCCGCCAGCGAACGCGAACGCAGGCAGTGAGAGAGAGCGAAACAGGCTGGATCGAGGCATGATCAAGCCTTAGCACGCTCCTGCATCGCCCCGAGCGCGCAGTCGCTAAAACAAGTAGTTCAGTCCCACGCCGAACACATTGGCGCTCGCGGAGTAATGCCCGCCGTTCACTGCTTCGACAGGGGTTGGATTTCCTCTCACGGGATTGACGCGTGTGATCGCGGCCTCTTCTGGAGAGACGTCGACGTCGAACGCGAAGATGTGTGCGTACGTCGCGTCGAAGCGCCAATGCGGATTGACATGGATGCCAACGCCAAGCGCCACCGTCACCTTGTTCATGTCGATCGTGAGCGGTGACAAATAGGCCCGTGGGATGGCGCTCTGCTCGAACGCGACACCTGCGCGCAGATCGATCGCGTGGTTCGAAAACGGCGCGCGGTATTCGCCGCCGAGGTGCACTGAGTTCGAGTCTTGAAAGCCGCGCGCCAAGGTGATCTTCCCAACCGGAAACGGACTCGGAAAGCCAGTGACATTCACCAAAGAGACATTCTGCGGAGAGATGTCGATGGTGTCGTGCAGACTCCAAAACTCGTGCACATAAGCCAGTTCGACGCGCAACGCAGGGACGGGCCGCACTTCGACGCCAAGACGAACGATGGCAGGCAATCGGAACTTCACGCGCGCGGACGTACCATCCTGACTTGCGTGATCAAACGGCGCTGCGCTCGGCAACTTCACGTTCACACTCGCCGGCGCGTTGATCCAATGAGGGAGCTGACCGCAAATCCCCAACCGCACATGCGGATCCGGGACCCACGTTGCGCCTATTTTTGCGCTCGGCGAGAAGATGGGTCCGACCTTGAGTTGACTGAACGCATCGTACGCGGGGTCTTCGGGTGCGCCGATGAGTCGATCTGATGGATTGGTGTTGAAGACGACCGACGATTGAAACGTACCGACCAGCGCCTCGAAGCCCGCGGCGATTGCCAAGTTGGGTAATGGCTTATAGGCGAGATAGGCCCCTAAAACGAGGAGCAGTGATCCATCGAGAGACACTAGCGAATAGCGAGATGGCGCTGGCTGACTGTTGGTCGAGAGCGGAAAACTGGTGATGCCCGCATACGGCGCATAAGTGCCAAACGCGAACGTCCACGGTTTGAGCGATTCGCCTTTGCGCTTGTCGCCAAAGTTGTAAGAGAAACCCAAAGTCGGAATGGGAATGAAGCGCGTCGTGCCATCGACTTGTGGAAAATCATAGACGCGCACCGTGCCCCCCGAGTCGACGACCCGCGAACGCCGCGTGAAGCTCGCGCTGTAATTCAGCCATGCCGCGTCGATCATGAAGCTCGTGCCTGCGTCGGCGAGACCCGCGGGGTTGTACCAAATCGCGCCAATGTCATCGGCGCCTGCGACGAACGCGCCTCCACGCGCCAAGGGTCGCACACCGCGATCCGAGAAGTAGAGACCACCTGCGCGCGCTGTCGTCGGCACCGACACGCATGCGCCCGCCGCCGCGACAAAGAGCGCGGCGCGCAATCTGGACACCTTCATTCGCTCTGCGTTCCTTGTCGCACGACTTCGTAGAACTGCTCGAGTCCACTTTGTTTGTCGAGCATGAAGCTCGATACGTTCTGGGCAATGCTCTTGTAGTCGGGCGCGCGCAATTTGTCGGTCTGCGCTGGGTCTGCGCGATTCACGTCGGCGATCACATCGAGGATGACCTCGAGCGGAGCCCGTGAATTACGGCCCTTCGCGTCTTTGATCGGAGTCATCAAGTGCCCAAGCACAGCCGACATGATCGCATTGGGGTCGACCTCACGCGCACAAATCTCCGTGCCATTGCCGTCGTAATACTTGCCACTGATGCGCGCGAGCAAAGCGAGTTGAGCGTCTGCCAGACTCTTCTTGGTGTACTGCCCTTCGGCGTTTTTCACGCTCGGCGCGAGCGCGGGGGAGATCGCATGAAAGAGCGGCACGAGGTTGTTGTCGTCTCTCAGCAACTGCAGCGCGTCCGAAGCAGACGCCAGCATCGACGCGAGCGCGTCGTTCTCCGAAGCCGCCGTCACCAGGTATTGAAGCAGCGCCTCGAGCTCGACGCGCGCGGGATCGTCTCGACGAATCGAGTCCATGACATCGATGAAAGCCCCAAAAAGCGGCCCCTTCACAGAGTCCGCCATGTTGTTGACGATCTCCGTGCGCGCCCACGTGCACGCCTTGAAGGGCGGCGTGAAACTGTCTGGGCAGTGCGCGAACAATTGCGCGCGGAGCATGTTGATGAGCACCGGAGCGATCTTCGGCAAGGCGGGTTCCGCAAAGGTCGATTGCGGTCCAGTCCCCTTCACGCCGAGAAATTGATCCACCAACTGCGAGCGCGCCGACCGCCACTGCAGAGCGCGCTTGTCGTCTCCTGGGCCGTTGGGTTGATAATTGGCAAACGCCGAGTCGATGTGATTGAGCGACTCGGTCAACAGATATACTGCAGTCGTCTGTGGATTGTTCGTGCCATCGTTGCGCGCAGACGTCGACGTTCCGAGCCTATTTTTCAGGCCCGCCGCCTTCGCTTGGTCGGGATCGACCAGCCCGCGAAGCGTGCGCGCCATGACCGCATTGCCGTCGAAGGTCTGCGTTGAAGTGCATTGATGCGAAGTCGGATCCACAGCCGTGCAATGAGCAATGCCGTCCGTGGACAATATCCTCGCGACGACATTGAGAGCCGGCATGAAGTCGCCCGCGAGCGCTTCGCTCAACAAGGGCTCGTAGGTGAGCGCACCGTCTTTGGTGCAAAAGCGTGGGTTCGTCTTGTAGTTGCCCGTGGAGTCGCACTCGGTCGGGAGCGCTTTGTCGTCTGCCCAGTGGCGATGCCAGACCTCCATCATGTCGAGCAGCAGGTCTTCGCGATTGTGATTGGCATAAGCGGTTATCAGCGGCGTCATCGCCGAATAGAACCCAAAATTTTCCCAAACGATGGTGGCGTCTCGATCACGCTCGAACGCGCTGTCGCCAGCCGCGCAATTGCGTAATCCGTGCACTTTACCGTCTGAAGACGCGTCCGCCGCGTTCGGCAGAGGATCGTTGATGATCCGCTCTGGGCACACGATCGTGCCGACCGAGTTGAGGCCGCTCAGGTCGGTCAAGAAGTGATTGGTCTTGTAGTTGGGACCCGAATTGGGACTGTCGTTCTGCAGATCGAAGAAGACCTGACGATTGAGATATTGCGGTCGCGGTCGCAACGTCTTCGACCCTGTGCCGTCCCAAAAGCCGGTGATGCCGCTCGACTCTTCCATCAAGCCGACGGTCGCTGCGCCAATCCCGAGGATGCCATTGCGAAGTGTGTCGTTACGCAAATAGAGAGAGGCTTTGCCAATGATCGAATCCAAATAGAACTTGGCGAGGTCTTCGAGTTTGAACACTTCACACTCTTTGTATGACCCTCCAAAGAGCGGCATCGTCACGCTGATTCCGCCGAGCTTGGCGTGCACCACCGCGCCGTCTTTGTTGCACGTCGTCACGTGGTGCGTGTCGTGGATCGCCTGCAAAAACCGCTGCATCCCGCTGCGATTGAAGCCCGTGTCTGGCTTTGTGCGATCGACCGGTGTGGTCATGTCGCTCTTGCTTTTGGTCTCGTAGTTCCACGCTTTGCCGTTCAAGTCGTTGCGATCGTACGAGAGATGATCGCGATACTGCATATAGTCCGCAAACACAGTATTGAGCGGCAGCGACGCATCGGACGACAGCGAACGCAGAACGTCTTCGAGCAACCCAGGCTCTTTTTCGGTCTGCACGAGCACGTCGATCATTTCGTCCCAGAAGGTCGACTTCGCGGGGATCTTGGCTTCTGGATGTTTGTCTGCGACGGCTTTGAATGCGAGCGACGCACCGATGACTCGCGCCAGCTCTCCTGGGTGGTCGCCCATGAGCTTGCTCGTGAACGCGAGGGTGTCGTCCGCCGACGAATCGCCCATGATTTGGCCGCCCGCGTACACTAAATCGAGTAGGGCCGACGTCTCGGGATGAAACGCGTCGTAGGTGATCGTCACCAGCTGTCCGCCCGTGGTGGCGTCTCCCGCGTAAGCCTTTTGCGTCAGCGGACTGCCGTCTCGTGAACCGAGCAACACATACGCGCCAGCGAGCGCGTCCATGAACGTCTCGTGCTTGGCATTCTGATCCGGATTCATCAGCGGCTTGAGGTCGCCGAGGAGAGCGGCCGTAAACGAATGACTCGTATCCAGATAGTCATACATCGTTGGGCCATTGGCCACTACGAGCGCGCGCCCAGACGGATCGCGCAGCAGAGTATCTTGAGCGTAAGGCGCAAAAAACGGAGTGGGCGGCGCGGTGCCTGTCGACGAAACGAACTGCCCGAGGTCGTCGACGTCCGCCAAACCGTCCTTGTCTTTGTCCACGAACGGCGAGGGGAGCGCGCCACCTGGACGCGCCACGCGTGCGTACCCACGATTGTCTCGCAACACGATGAAGCGCGACGATCCACCCCCAAAAATGGGGTCTTGCGCGTAGAGCACCTGTTGCAGCGCCTCGAGATTGTCGCGAGGTCTCGACAGCACATCGCGACCCACTGACGCGTCTGCCGTCACCACCAGCGCTGGGGCGACGGCGTCCGCGGTCTTGCTGCGCATCTCTTGTTGAAACACAGCGAGCACTTGGGTGAACTGCGGATAGGCAGGTCCAGGTTCTGGAATGCGACGATGCAAAGAATCGTACTTGGGACTTGGATTGTACGGATTCGAGTCTGCCGAGATAACCCGTAGTGTGGCATTGGCCATGTCGCGCAATCGCGGATACGCCATCATCGGGCGGCTCGCCCCAAGTGCCACGTCCACTGGGCGATAACCTTGTCGTGATCCAAGGCGCGCCAAGGCAGCTTGCGCGTCTGGCGAGGCATCGATGGCATTCATGAGTTCGCCGAGCGACTCGGTCGACTGCGGGATCGTCCCATCGTTGTAGAGACTCATGAAGCGACCCATCAAGTCGGCCATCTGCGAACCGAGCTTGCCTTCGCCGCTCGCCTGCGGAGCATTGCAGCTCTTGGTCGGATCAGAATTGGCGAGATCCTTGATGGGAACAAACACGTCGGGGAAGGTCGCGTCGATTGCGCCGATGAGGTCCAAACGCCTACGAATCAGGGCGTTCACACGCGCGAGAGCATGCTCACGATCGGCCTTCTGCTTGTCGACCGAAACCGGTTTGCCGTTCACGTCCACGGCATCGCTCGTGAGCGGCGGCAGGCGCGATTCGTCGACCGCGTCGGCAAAGGCGCCATTCACTTTGTGGCAGACCGCGTGAAACGAAGAGCCATTCAGATCTTCGCGGAGCGATTGTGCGGAGACGCGATCGCAAAAGATGCCGAAGACTTCTTCGCCTGTCGATCCTCGCACTGGCGGAACGTGCGTGGTGTCGAAGTCATTCGAGCACGCTGCGATCGAGAGAGCGGCAAGACCGAGCAGAAGAGAAGGGCGACGCATTGTCCAACGAGTTTACAGGCTCGAATCGTCACGAACAGTCTCGCGTTTGACGCGGCGCGGCAACGCTCGAAGCGATCTCGGTCGCGCGGAACTGAGAGTCGAAACCCAAGAACGTCAGCATGCTAACGATCGCGTCATGTCCACCACCTGTGCCGTGATTCTCGCCGCTGGCCAGGGCACTCGCATGAAGAGCGCCCTTCCCAAAG
>JAYVXK010000515.1:0-1772 GCA_043785265.1 Myxococcales bacterium
GGGTGCTGCCATAGAGTTCGAAGAGTTCGTCGAGGGTGCGTGCACCTGCGCGGACGACGTGAGCGTCGGGCGGTGGCAACTCTTGAGGAGTCGGAGCGATGTTTTCTGTCTCTCTCTGTTCGTGTCTCGCCGCGTCTTCGTGCGCCAAGTTGGTGGCGATTTTCGCCTGTTCGAGCGCGAGATTTTTCGAGGTCTCATTCGGCGCTGCGGCAGCGAGCGTGTTGAATGAGGCGAGGGCATGCTGATAGTCGCCGCTCATGAGTTGCTCACTGGCTTCGGCGAAGCGCGCGCGCCAGGTCGCTTCGTCGAGCGGCGCATTCGAGGGATGAGAATCGTTCGACGGGGCTGTGGTGGGAGCGCCGCTCGACGACGGAACAGGCGCCGAACCAGTGGTTTGCGCGATCGCATGCATAGGAGCGACCCAAACGCCTGCCAACAGCGCCCAACAAAGCAAGGTAGAACGCGGAGCGGATCGATCGCGCATCAGAAGAAGATCACCGTATCATCAGGAGTCCACATGCCGTGCAGATCACGTATAGTCTGCGCCTTCTGCCGCCCCTGACGATTCGGAGACACCCGTTTGCTCAACCTAGGCGACAACATCCGATTCTTTGCAGCGACTGATGTCGGAAGAGTGCGCGAGCACAACGAGGACAACTTTCTCGTCGACAAGAAACTCGGTCTCTTCATCGTCGCCGACGGCATGGGAGGCCACGCCGCAGGTGAGGTCGCGAGCGCGATTGCCGTGCGAGTCGTTCACGAAGAAGTGAAGAAGGAACGCGCGATCCTCGAGCAGTACGTGCAGCACGCGCAAGAGGTCACCACACGCGACGTCGTCGCTTTGCTCGAGCATGCCGTGCAGCGCGCGTGCGCAAAGGTCCACGAAGAAGCGCAGGCCGACACGGCCAAGCGCGGCATGGGCACCACGCTCTCGTCTCTGCTCGTCATCGGCCAAAAAGGCTTCATTGCGCACGTCGGCGACAGTCGCATCTACTTGATGCGCGGCGGTCGTGTGCAGCAGGTCACCGAAGATCACACGGTGATGAACGAGCTCATCAAACGCGGCAAACTCTCGCGCGAGCAGATCGACAAGGTCGCTCAGAAGAACGCCATCACGCGCGCGGTCGGCGTCTACGAGCGCGTCGAGGTCGACACTCTGGTCATGGAGGTGTTGCCGGGCGATGTCTTCATGCTCTGCTCGGACGGCCTCTGCGGTTATCTCGAGGGCGCAGAAGAACTCGCGCCCCCGCTGTCTCTCGAGGGCGCGCTCGCACCCAAAGCGCTGATCGATCTCGCGAACGCGCGAGGCGGCAAAGACAACATCACGTCGGTCGTCGTCAAACTCGGCGATGAAGGCGCGTTCGACGAAGCGCGCGCCCGGCTGCTCAATCTCAAACGCGAAGTGCTCGCGAAGATGCCGATCTTCTCGCGCCTCTCCGAGCGCGAACTGCTCCGCGTGATGCAGGCGGTCGAGGTGCGCAGCTACACGGATCAAGGCATCGTCATTCGTCAGGGCGAAAAAGGCGACGAGCTTTTCATCGTTTTGAGCGGCAAAGTGGCTGTGATTCGCGGTGATCAAGTGCTCGTGTATCTCGGTCCAGGCGAGCACGTGGGTGAGATGGCGCTCATACGCAGCGTGCCCCGCTCGGCGACGGTTCGCGCAGAAGGCGCAGCAGAACTCATCGCCATTCGTCGCACCGACTTCTTCGAGATCCTCCGCAAAGAGCACGAGCTCGCCGTGAAGATGCTCTGGCAGTTCTTGGGCGTGCTCG
>JAYVXK010000516.1:0-1771 GCA_043785265.1 Myxococcales bacterium
CGATCGAGGATGCGGCGGTTGTACTCCTCGTTGATGTCGAGCGTCGCGTACGCGTGACCCACGACGATGCCTGCGGCTTCGAGCTCGCCCCCGCTGAGGTGCTTGGCTCGCGTCAGACGCGCGATCGCCGCGAGCGCGAGTCGGGAGACGTCGCATGTCTTGGCGAGCCGATCGGCTGGTTGACCAATCCATGAGGCCACTTCAGCGAGCGAGGGAGCGGTGTCCACATGCACCGCCTGCGACGCGTACACTTCCCGCGCGGCTGCTCTATGCCCCTCTCTTGCTGTGCGATCGATCACGAGCGCTGCGTTGGCACCACCGAACGCAGCGGAGAGCTTGAGTGTGCGCGTGACGACCGAGGCCGTCACCTCGCCGAGCAAGTGCGCGGGCGCTTCTGGATCACGCTCCGCTCCGATGGCGGATGCGGGGAGCGTGCCGCGTGTGATGGCATCTACGCATGCGAGTGACTCGAGAGCGCCAGCCGCACCGAGCGTGTGGCCGATCTGCGCTTTGAATGGATGAACGACTGTGTCGGCTGCCGCCACGAGCGCGGAAGCGATGGCGCGCGATTCGGCAGCGTCATTGAAGGGCGTAGCGGTGCCATGTGCGCTCACGAGATCAACCGACGAACAGCTGGCTTCTGCGAGCGCAAGTTTGGCCGCGCGCGCGAGTCCGTCGCCCGTGCGATCAGGGGCTGTCACATGGACCGCATCTCCTGAAGCGCCAAAGCCCGAGAAGTACGCGAGAGCACGAGGAGCCTCTCGGTTGCGCATGAGAGCGAGCACGGCTGCGCCTTCACCGAGCGCCATGCCATCGCGGTCTTTGCTGAACGGGCGCGACGGCAGCTGCGTCGTCGTCGCGCGCAAGGCTTCGAATCCAGACGCGACGAACACACTCACTGCGTCGAACCCTCCCGCGAGGACGATGTCGCACGCGCTCCGAGCGAGCCATCGCATGCCGACGCCGATGGCGATCGTCGACGCGGCGCAAGCGGCGAGCACGAGAGTCGATGGCGAAAAGGACAAGCCAGTTTCTGCGATGACCTCTGACATAGGCGAAAAATAGGCGGATTGGCGCGCTTGCTGGGGTGTGGGGCGTTCGTGGTTCGCGATCGACCGAAACAGCGTCTCTGCGGTGCGCATGCCTCCGCTCGACGTGCCGAGCGCCAGACCGATGCGTTTGCTGCGCCACTCGGGCAACAGCTCGTCGAGTGAGCGGGTGCACGCGGACATCGCCAAGGCGAGCACGAGCTTGGCTCGATCGCCTTCGACGTCGAGATTGGCGACGCGCGCACAGAACGGGCGAGCTAGACCTGCGGCGCGAAGTTCTTCGTCGATGACCGTGGCCACACGCGCTGTCGACCCGATCGGTCCTGAGCTGAACGCATCCTCGCCTCTCCCCAATCCAGAGAGCGCGCCGAACGCCACGATCGCCACACTCACAATGACACTCCCACGACGTCGGGATCCAAGAACGCCGCTGGATCGGCCGGCTCTGGGGACAGGGACTCGACGAGGACTTCGACCTCGAGACCAGTCGACACCGAGCGATAGCGCACCCGCTCGCCGACGGGCGGATGCGCACCTCGATCGATGACTTCGAGTAGCTCGATGGTGCGGCCTTCGCGACGCATGACTCGCACCGGAGCAAGTCCCGGGTGAAGCACTCCCGAAAATCGCAGCACGGCGTTTTCATCCCCGAGCACGAGGTCGCCGCGCTCGATCGTCAAGAGACGTCCTTCGTAAGGCCGCAAAAACCAGCTGCGAAAGAA
>JAYVXK010000517.1:0-1766 GCA_043785265.1 Myxococcales bacterium
GGCGCCGACGCGCTCGAAGATATCCAAGTATCCTTTTTTCTCTGCGTAGCGGCGAATGTCTTGAGACCCAAATTGGATGTAGAGCTTGACGCCTGGTGCAACGCGCTTGCCCTTTTCGAGCGCGGCGCCGAGGACGCTGGCGTACATATCCATGTCGGCTTTTTTGCCACCGGTGCATGACCCGCCGTACGCGATGTCGATCTTGACGGGGTCCTTGCCAATCTCGAAGGGTGAGCCGTTGCGCGGGTCGCCAGGGGTAGCCACCATCGGAACGATGGCGCCGAGATCGATCTCGAAGGTCGCGCAGTACGCGGCGCCAACATCCGCCCGGACGATGCGCGCGCGAATGTCGTCTGCGCGAAGGCCGCGTTGCTGCACGAGATAGTCAACGACGAGCTCGTCGGCTTCGATGATGCCCGTGAACCCGCCTGCTTCGACTGCCATGTTGGTGAGCGTCGCGCGCTCGTCGAGTGGCAAGTGCGTGACGCCGTCGCCCGCAAATTCGAGCACTTTTCCGATGCCCTGACCGGTTTTGAAAAAAGGCTGCGAGAGGATGAAGAGCATGACGTCTTTTGCGCAAACGCCTTTGCGCAACTTGCCAGTCAGCACGAAGCGTGCGGTCTCTGGCACGTTGACGCGGACGTCCTTGGTAAACCATGCGTTGGCCATGTCGGTCGAACCAACGCCAAATGCAAAGCAGCCGAGCGCGCCGGCCATGCACGTGTGTGAATCGGTGCCGAGCACGAGCTGCCCTGGCAACGCGAGCTCTTCGATCACCTTGTTGTGACAGATGGCTTCGCTGCCCACGAGTTTGCCATCGCGATGCACCTCGCCGTAGAGCTTGATGCCGTGTCGCTTGGTGAAGTCGTCCTGCACCGTGGCGAGTTCTTCGGCCTGCTCTTTGAGGCCCATGTCTCGGTGCGCCTTGGGCATGACCAAGTTGAGAAAAGTCAGGTGATCGCGGAAAGCAAATATGCTGTCTGCGTCCGTGACCTTTGCGCCTTCGCCCATCTCCGCGCGAAAGAGCGAGTCGGCCATGGGAGTCACGTATTCGTGACTGAAGCGAACGTCCGTGCGTGCAAAAAACGCGTCGCCCGGTTTGACCGCGGGCACGCCGATCGTGCCTGTTTTTGCGTCTTTGATGACGTGCGCCGCGAGAATTTTCTCGCAGAGAGTCATCGGCCGTGCGTTCGTCGTGACGTTTGGTGGAGCGGCAGTGCCGGCTACGCGCGCCTTGTTGTACGCGAACAACCCACCGTGTTCGACGATGGACGCGCTGATGGGATCAAGACCCTTGGTGAATTCGCTAATGGGTATTTCGTCGCCACGCTCGATGCGTTCGATCAAACCGAAATCCGTGCTCGTGAGCAGGCCAATGTTTTGTGAGTTCTGGCGGTAGATTTTTTCGATGCTCTTGGCGATGACGATTTGTACGCCCGCCATGAGCTCACTGTAAGGCGCTGTTTCGCGGCTCGATCCGCAGCCCTTGGAGATGCCGCTGACGATCACACCGAAGCCACCCTTCTTCAGAGTGTCTTGCTTGAACTTGCCGCCGCGCAGACCGTAGTAGGCATAGCGGGCGAGCGTCTCGTCGTAATAGTAGCAAACCCAACCGGGAGTGATCTCGTCGGTGGAGATGTTGCCCAAAAGAGCGCGCTCGGGATCGTACTTCAGCTGTTTGCCAGCGAGCTGATCGTCGAGCAACGCGGAGTCTTCTGTGAGGTAGAGGAGGCGACCCGTGATTTTCACGCTGGACACACTGAAAT
>JAYVXK010000518.1:0-1765 GCA_043785265.1 Myxococcales bacterium
GCACTCTCGCATTGCGCCGCAGCCCCCAGCCCCACGACGAATCGCGCGGCGCGAGCAAGTCCAGATCCGCTGGCGATGACTCGAATCCCTCCGTCTTCAAGACTCTCCGCGCGCATCCCTGACACCAGGTTGCGACCAACCCAGCGCGAATCAGGCGACCGCACGACGAACGACACCTCGCCCTCTGCCGGCTCGAACCACCCATCGACGCTCTCGCGCAAACGCTTCTCGACTTCTCGCTCGTTTGCCTCGCGAAACACTTCGCTTGCATCGAGCGTCGCCCGTGCGAGGTTGCTCACGCGAAAGTACCGCAACTCTTCGCTACGGTGACACACGGCCAAAAAACGCGAGGGCGGTCCCGGAAGCACGCGCGCGATCGAGGCATGCCTCTCGCGGGAATCGCCGCTGCGCTGGGAGAAGTATTTCATCTTCAGCACGATGCGTTTGGTCGCAGCATCTTCGACAATGCTAAGGAGTTCGTCTTCCTCTACGGACAGCCGGGCTACTTCGATTCGGCTGGGTGAAGGCACCTTCGGTTGACGTTCGAGCAGGCGCTTCAACAGCAGCTCGCGCTCGTGACCGCGGGGCGACCGAGCAAGTACGCGCACGAGCGCAGCGGCGTCCTCACGACGAAGCAAGATCCCCGCAGGGTGCCAGCTCGGCGCCATCTCCCAGAACACATCAGGGTGATCCTTCACACTCGTGAGCGGGAACAACCTGGCGATCTCTGTCATGTGTCGACGCAGCGCAGGCGGCTCCACGCCCAGGTGTTTGGCAAGCGCGGCTTGACGCCAACGCTTCCGTGTCCCGAACGCATCAAGGATCCCCAGCACTGTCTCCGTGCCGCTGCGCTTTCCCATGAGTAGCGGAGAGTACTCTTAGTACAGCTCCCCCGAAGAACGTATCCAGTGGAAGGCCGTTCTTGGGAGCTGTACTTCAATCGCCGGGAGGCGATTGGGGGTTTGGGGCAAAGCCCCAAGGGATCGTCTAAGTACACCGCCGGGCTGCGAAGCAGCAGACCCAGCGAAGCTGGTCACTCTTCAGTGGGACGGTGTACTTAGGTAAGCTGCTCATGACCAAGAACGTCGGGGCGTGCAATATCTCGAGACCGAACTGATCATGGGCGGGCTCGATGCTCACACGATGATGAGCACGCAGGCACTCAACTCGAACACCGTGAAGAGCGGGATGAAGGACATCTTGGTCAACCACTCCAGGCTCTAGGAAGCCTTGCGGGAGCGCGCGAGTCGTTAGGCGCACAGCGTGCGTGGCTCGTACCGCTCAGACGCGCGCATGGAGCTCCGGCACGCGCAGGCTTCCTTGCTCGACAGGTTGTTAGGCCGCGAAGATACCGACTTCCTGCTTCAAGGTGTCGACCTGTTCAACGACCAGACGTGTCTGGACGACAAACGGGTCGACCCGAGCGACGCCGAGAGGCGTCTGGATGACAAACAGGTCGACCCGAGCGACGCCGAGAGGCGTCTGGGCGACAAACACGCCCTCCCGCCATCAAAACACCGTCCCCCCCAAACAAAAAAACATCTGCTCCGCAAGTCTCACGCAACTCCTCCGCACTCGTGTCGATAGGACAGCACAACACGAGGACGCAGTTCATGCCGAACTGACGCTCTCGCGTTGCAACCAACGACACAGAGAGACAGATCATGAGACCAGATACAAAAGCCGGGCTTCGCTCGGAGAGTCAAACCCTGATTGCTGGCTTGAAGAAGCACTGCGCCAAACAGAAGTTCGTCATCAACGGCGA
>JAYVXK010000519.1:0-6019 GCA_043785265.1 Myxococcales bacterium
CATGCACGCCTCCGAACCGAGCAGCCCCGCCGCGCTCGCCAAGGCAAGCCTACGCTACCGCGACTGACACGTCGAACAGGCGACTCGTTTACGAGCTCATTTCAGGCCGAGGCGACTGCGCGCCTCTGAATAGCCACTCGAGACGCTGTAGCCGATCACGTCTTTTGCCTCTGCGGTGCGCCCAATCCAGGCGCCACGCTCTTGCTCGATTGCGGGGGCCGCGTCCATGGTGCGACTGGTCATCCACGCAATGGCGTCGAGTGCTGCACTGGGGTCGCCCGCGCCAAGCAAGGCGGCGTGATTGGCCCAGGCGAGGACCAGAGCGCCCATTGCGCCGAGCTGAGGCCCCAAGGTGGTGCCTGCTTCGAGTGCCATCATGCCAACATCTGCGTCGAGCTGTTTCGGCAGGCTCGCTTGGACGCGTCTCAGGGCATCGTTCACCGCGGCTACTGGCACTGCTGGCGGAGTGAACTGCGGATTGAAGCATTTGAGCCACCCACCGACGAGCGCAGCAGTTTCGGCTGGCGACAACCGCGCAAATACGGAGCCGCGCACCTGGATGAGTTTGAGCGCGCGCAACGCTGCCCACGCCCGCCCAGGCTCATTCTGGGAAGAGACCAGCGCTTCGCCGACGACGAGCGTCGCCGGATTCGAACTGACCGGCACGATCGTACGGCCCAAGTTCGGCGACACGAGCACCTGGAGATGCGGCATGTTGATCGACTGCCCAATCGATGTGAGCAGTCGCGCGAGATCCTCACCGGGCGGAAGCACAGACGCGTGCATGGCGCGCGCATCGAACGGCGCGGCCAGATCGAGAGCGTCTCCCGTGCGTTGCAAGAGGGCGCGCATCGATGGGGTCAATGCTTCTGGGGCGAGCAGATCGTCGAGTCGAGGATCAAGAGCGCGAGCCTCACCGCCTGATATTTGTGCCGGTTTCCCGGTAAAAGCGGCGAGCGTCGAGGCCACCACGCGCGCGGCGGGTTCGTTCTTTCGCAGCTCGTAGACGGTGACCATCGTTTCAAAAAGCGCCGTCGTGAAGCGGCCTGCCGCGAACGCGCGCGTGGCATCACCTGCGGCGCGATCGAGCAGAATCTTCACGGCGGGCTCTTGTTTGTGGCGCACGTGAAACTCAGCGAGCCCCCGCAAGACCGCAACGTCGGTTGGAAACTCGCGTCGCGCTGCTTCGAAGGTTTGTTCTGCTTTGCGGTTTTCGTGCGCGACGGTTTCGTAGATGTCGGCGAGCTCGAGCACCCGTTGGCGCTTGGTCGCGTGGTCCGTGGCCTTTTGCACGAGCTCCTGCTGCAACTCGAGCGCTCGCGGGGCGTCGTTCTGCTTTTTGTACACACGAACGAGTTGTTCGCGTGCGCCGATGTCGTCGGGGACGCGCTTGAGCACCTCATGAAACGCAACTTCGGCCCGAGACAGGTTCGGCGATCGCGTCAGGTAGAGTTCACCGAGCTTGTCGTAGATTTTCCGTTGCTCTTCTGGCTCGGCGATCAGTCGACTCAGGCGCACCCAAGACTGCTCCGCGGCGTTCCAATCGCCCTCAGAAGCAGCCAGATCCGCAAACGCAGAGAGCGCCGGAATGTTGTCTGGCTGTACCGCGAGCGCTGCCTCGTATGCGGCTTTCGCGCTGACGACATCGCCGACTTCTGCGAGGGCACGTCCGCGATCCACTTCGAGAGTCACGCGCTCGTCGGGATCGAGAACGGTCGAGATTCGACGCTCCAGGAGTGCTGCGAGTTCGACGCGCGCACCGCGCTTGCCGTAGAGCGCGGAGAGTTTCGGAAAGACGTCCTTGTAGGTGACGTTTGTCGCTGCGGCAGCTTCGAACGCAGCGGTCGCACGTTGATCTCGGGTGGCTTCGTCGAGCGCCTCAGCACGCTGCCAGGTAGTCGCCGCGTCGTACCAAGCGGCGAGCCGTTGCTCCTCGACCCCACTCGTGCGCGCGTAGCTCTCGTGAGCCTCTGCGGCCCCCGCGACATCCCCCGCTTGTTCTCGCGCGCCAGCGAGCAACATCCACGTCACGACGTCGCCTGGATCTTCGGAAGCCGCGCGCTCGAGAAGATCTCGCGCTTGCTTGGCGTTTCCCGTTTTGAGTGCGGCCTCTGCGGCGCGCAGCGCTAGAGACGCAAGTTCCTGCGGGCGCGACGCTCGTTCGAGCAGCGCGAGCGACGTTGCGAGCATGCCTTCTGCGTCATCAGCAGCGCGCGCGTGCGCATTGGCGAGACGCAGCGCCCACAGAGTCGGATCGTGCTCTGCGGCCGCGAGGAGCGCGACGGATTTCGTGCCATCCCAATCGCCGGTTCGCATTCGCAAGCGTCCGCTCAATACTGCGTGCGCAGAGGCCTCGCCGCCTCCCGTGCCTTTGAGCGCTTGCGCGATGGCAGTCGACACGGGTTCGAGTTCGTCGTCGCGCCGCTCGCCTAAGAGCACTTGTTCGACGTATCGCAAGCTCGGCTTGTGACCTGGCGTCTCCTCGAGGATGGATCGATTCCACAACAAAGCGCTCGCTGGATCGTTGCGGCTCGTCTGATCGAGATCCGCCAAGCGTTCGAACGCTTCGAGTCGCGCGCGAACGTCCGGCGCGTTGCGTGCTTGCGCGAGTAGTTCGTCCGCGAGCCTCGCAGACTCACTTGCACCGAGCTCTGCGCGCTCGAGCGCGACGCGCGCGAGGGGAAGGGGGGACTCGCCAGACGCGGCTGCGCGAGCAGTTCGCAGCGCGCCCTCGCGGTCGCCGAGTCGTTCGAAGTCGTAGGCGGCCTCGATCAAGAACAACGCACGCGCAGGTCCTTGTGCTTCGTTGCCACGCGCCTCACGCCATGCAGCGCGATCAAGGGGTGGTTCAGGCGCAAGACGCTCGTAGAGATCACGCAAGGCTACGTCATTGGGGCGAGAGCGATGCGCTTCCTCGAGCCGCTCGGCCGCAAGACCCGCGTCCGTGTCTGCCACGAGGAGCGCTTCTCGAACGCTCTCAATCGCGGTCTCCAGCGGGTCGACAGAAGCTTGGCGACGCTCGCGAATCCACTTGAGGACCTCATCGACGTTGCCTGCTTTGCGGGCGAGACGCTCTGCGAAGAAGGCGCCGATCCCAAGGCTTGGCGCGAGGCGATGAATGCGCTCCAGAACCGGTAGCGCATCTGGTGAATCGAGCGTGCCCGCGCGAAACGCCATTTCGAGCAGTGCGAGCGCGGCACGCACGCCGTCTGATTCGTCTTCTGCGACAGGTTGGAGCACAGAGGCCAAATTGCTCTCCGGATCCAAACTCGCGACCGCGCGCAATGCGGCTTCGTGTCTTGGATCGAGCGCGAGCGCCTCGCGATAAAGACTCGCCGCGCGCTCACTGAACCCCGCGCGCTCGGCGACAAGCCCGGCCGCCAATGTGCGCGAGAGCTTTTGGGTCTCGTCTGCGCTCCATGACGACAACGCCGCAGCCACTTCTTGGTAGCGGCCTTCGCGCGCGGAGATGTCGAGAGACAGCGCGTCTGCGCGCTCAGGCGACGAGTTGCGAATGGCAGCGATGGCAGTCTCGAGATCGCGATCCGTCGCTCCACCCGCGATCAAGCGTCCAACACGCGCGGCAGCCCGATTTTCAGGCGAGCCCGCCGTTCGATCGGCATGGAGCGCCACAGCGCGTGTGCGCGCTTCGGCGTCATCTTCTTTGCGATCTGCGTCCAACAACACAGACGATGCGGCGCTCACGAGAGGAGCAAAACCGTCCATCGCGCAGAGCGCTTCCAGGTCGGAACGCAACCCGGGCGCCGCGATGCGCGAGATCGCTGCGAGCGTCACGCGTTCTGCTGGGCTGAAAGCATCGCCGTCCGCGACGGCCTCTTGTACGATCCCCGCGTCGCCGAGTTCGAGGCCACGAGCAGCGAGAGAGCGTTTCGCTAGGTCGCCTCCGGACGTGATCAGCTCACGAAGCCACGCCGCGCTCTTCGGTCGCGATGCCGCGCGCGTGGCTGCAAACGCAGACGCAAGCCAAAGCGCTGCATGCGCGATCTCAGGCACCGTTCGAAGCTCCGCGATGCGATCGGCAGCCGTCGCCGCGTCGTTCTTTTCCAGGGCAATGCGAGCAAGGCGCAACGAATCGGCTGGGTGTGGCTCGGTCACGTCTTTGCGTTCGACGCCACGAAGACGCAGCGCATTGCCTACCGCGTTGCCGAGCACTGTCGTCTCGGGCGCCTCCACCACGCGCAACGCAGGGCTCACCGTTTCGTTGCGCGCGAGAGCGCCCGCGGCCCGGAGCATGATCACGCGCACGTCAGTAGGGGCCAAACGAGCAGCTTGATCGAGTCGCTTGTTGGCGCCATCGTCGTCGCCGCCAGCGGCCAACAACACCGAGGCGTAGAGCGTCGCGTGCAATTTGGCCGGGGCCGTAGGTGCGTTACGAAGCTCTGAATCGAGCGACTCCAGGACTCGGTCGCGTTCGCCTGGGGGAATCGCCGCGCGTACTTGGCGTTCCGCCATGGGTAGTTGAGGACACAGTTCACGTGCCTCGGCGCCCAGCTCGCTGGCGCGCTCGCGATCACCGGCGATGGCAAACAGCTCGCCCGCGGTCATCAAGCCACGCGCGCGGCCTGGCTTGTCGACAGCGGATCGCGCTTCGTCGGCAAGCCATTCTGCGCGAGCACGCATCTGAACCAGCATGCTCTCTTCGAGCCACGCGACGGCAGGCCGCTCATCTTCCCAGGCCGCCTCGATCGATGACGCGGGCGCGACACTTGGCGGGCGAGGAGGCTGTTGCGCCGCGATCTCAGCGGGGTTGAACGTCGAGGGCTCCGGCTCCAGCTCCGAGTGCGCCTCGGGCTCTGGTTCGACGCTCGCGTCTTGGGTGATTGCGCGGGCTTCTGCGCCGAGTTCGATCGATCCAGTCGTCTCGTCTGGATCGTGAAGACGCAGCTCGGGTTGGTGAAGCGTAGGGCTCTCGCTGACAAGCGGCGGTGGAGGCGGAAGAGGCGGTGGCTTAGGGAGCAGAATGGATGGCGCACCAGCGGGTGGGGCAGTCGTCGGCTTGTCGCGAGAGACCTCCGCGAACGGGTCAAACATCGCCCCTTCAGGGACCTCTTCAGCATCGATCAACGATGGCCTACGCAGAGGGTCTTCTGCGACCGTGCGTGTCTCGACGCTCGCCGCGCTCGTCACGACATCGGGATCCGGTGGAGGGGGCGGCCCATAGTCGTCGAGCAAGACGTCGACGTCGTCCATCGGTTCGCTGCGATCTCGCGGTTTGAAGAGTTGGCCCAATCCGCCGCGTCGCCCTCCGCGCTTCTCTTCTTTGGCGGGCAGCGGTAGCGGTGGCGCAGGAATACTCTTCATGCGCGTCGAGTCTTCGAACTCTTCGGCTTCATCGAGATCGGCGAGCGCCTCGGGGGCCGTCTCCGCTGGTGGCCGATAAAGTGGCGATGCGTTCGCCGCCGGAGCGACCGGAGGTGGGTCTTTGCTGTCGCCGGCCAAATCAGGCTCGAAAGGAGCCTTGTCCCACTCGGACAGCGCCTTGTCCCAATCGAAGTTGTCGCCGCCGTCCGGCGGCTTCTTGGCGTCCGTCATGGTGCACCGTCGAGGCCGAGGCTGTGACGAGCATCGAGATAGGCGGGCGACAGAACGAATCGCGCAAGTTCGGACGCGCGCGGATCCTCGGCGTTCGCAGGCGGCAGCATGTCGCCGAGCACGGCGGCGAGATCCCCCGCGGCAACCACGGACGCGCGCGCGTGCGACATCGCAGCGTGCGCGGCCCACGCCTTTGCATCGGCGCGACTTTGCGCGATCGCAGTGCATGGGTCGATGATGAGCTTCTTGGTCTTGCGGGCGATGGCTTTGCTCAATTGTTTGTCGACCTCGGCTTGCATCGCGTAGGGCGGCGCTTCGATGCGGACCTCCGCGAGGCGGCACGCAGCAACGACAATCGCAGCGATGGTCGTGTCGTCGCGCGATCGCAAAATCGTGGTGCCTCGGATGATGCCAAACAACTCTCGCGCGAGGCGTCCGCGCGTGTGAGCGTTGAAGGGAAGGGTCA
>JAYVXK010000520.1:0-6016 GCA_043785265.1 Myxococcales bacterium
CATCACGGGACGCGACGGCGCGCACAAGCTGATGCACGAGGCCATCGAGGCGATGCAGCACGGCGATGACGCGCAGATGAAGGCGCTCGCGTGGCTCAAGCCCATCCTCGACGGGTCTTTCATTTATCATTGCGGACCGGTCGTGAAGAAGGTCGTGGACGCGCCAAAAGCAGCCGACGCAAAGTGGAAGGTCATCGCAGCAGGCCCGACGACCTCGACGCGCGAAGAACCCTATCAAGCGGATGTGATCGAACACTTCAAGCTGCGTGGCGTGATCGGCAAAGGCGGCATGGGGCCAAAGACTGCTGCGGCCTGTCAGAAGTTCGGTGCGGTCTACATGCATGCCGTGGGCGGCGCGGCTGTCGCGCTCGCCGAGTCGATCAAAGAGGTCGTCACTGTTTATTTGTATGACGAGCTCGGTTCGCCAGAAGCCATGTGGCTGCTGCGCGTCGAAGACTTTCGCGGAGTCGTCACCATCGACGCCAACGGCGGATCGCTCCACAAAGACGTGCTCGCGGACAGCAAGGCCGCGGCGGCGAAGTACTTCGGCTAAAGCGCGACCGGGAGCGTCGTCTTGGGGAGACGGCTTTGAACAAGAGTGCCGTCGCCGAGCTGCCCGCCTGCGCCCTGTCCCCAGCAGTAGACGTTGCCTTGGTCCGTGAGCGCGCAGCCGAACAGCACGTGAAGTGCGACTGCGACGACCGTCAGTCCGTTGTTGTCGACGACCAAGGGGACTTGCTTGACTCCAACAAGCGGGAGGCCCCAGGCGAGACCGAGCTCATAGTCCTGTGTCATGCCCCAACACTTTGCAGTGCCATCCGCGACGATGCACGTGCCTCTCCAACTCGGACTCAGCGCTGTTGCGGAGCCCACTCCAATCGGTCTCGCGGGCTTGCTTAGCCATTCGATACCGTTGTTACCGTCGCCGCCTTTTGCGCTCGCCATGCCGAAATAGTCGCCGCCCCAACAATAGGGCACGTTGCCGATGCGCGCGCACATGTGCTCTTCGCCCAGGCGGAACTCGTCGATCGGGTTGTCGTTGTCGACGGTAAAAGTATTTTTCTCGAATGGGTAGTGTGGTGGGTAGTTCCCGAGCGGCTCGGTGGGGTGTCCGTTGTCGAGGACTCCAAGCCAACCGTCGCCCCAACATGTGAGTTTGCCAAGAGCGCTCGCCGTTTGCACACAGACCTGATGTGCCCCCGCAGCGATCGCCTTGACGTCAGTGGGTGCTGGCAAGAGCACCGGCGTGAAGTGTGGAGTGAGCGTGCCGCTATCGGGTCGCGGGTCGCCGATCTGGCCGTATTCTGCGTTTCCCCAGCAATAGACCTGAGTCGCGGTCGACACGCCGTTCGTGGTGAGCGCGCACACGGGACCGCCGAGGCCGCTCGAGATCTGCAGTGCCTTGCGTCCGGCCAAACCGCCCACCTTGGTGGCTTTCGAGGCCCCCAGAACCGACGTGCCGAGGCCAAGTTGGCCAGCGTCGTTTTTTCCCCAGCAGTACACGTCGCCGTTGCTGATGAGCGCGCACGTGTGGCCCCAACCAAGCGTGACGTCGACGACGTCGGTCAGAACTGCCCCTTGGTCGTTGAGGACGGTCTGAGGCAACGCGTGCAGGTTGGAGTCGCCCATGCCGAGCTCGCCATCTTGGTTGTCACCCCAACAACGCACTGTGTGATTGCTGAGCACCACGCACGAGTGAGTGCTTGCTCCTTGCGCCAGCGTGAGGATCTGACGACAAAAGCCCCCGCTGCACACGGCCGCGCCATTGGGCGCCGTGCGACAGTCATCGCTCGTGCTGCAGGCGGCGCCGCTGTCCAATCCGTTCGTGTCCGCGGCTGCATCGCTCGTCGTTGCCTGGCACTCTTGGCCTGCGCAGTTGCGGTACGGGTCGAGCCCGACGACGAGGCCGCATCCTGCGGCGAGAACTCCGATGCAAACTACTCCCAAGGTCCTGCGCATTAGGGCGTCAAGTTAGCGCACTGCGCGCGCAATCGAAAGCGGGAGCGGTGCGTGTTACAACCGCTCTCCCCGATGGGCTTGTTCTTCGCTGCACTCTTCATCGCGCTCAACGGCTTTTTCGTTGCCGCAGAGTTTGCGCTCGTGAAAGTGCGCGCGACGCAGCTCCATTCGCGCGCCAAGCGTGGCGAGAAGCGCGCGGTGATCGCCGAGCAAATCGTCAATCGACTCGATCGCTATCTCTCCGTCACTCAGTTCGGCATCACACTCGCAAGCCTCGGTCTCGGGTGGATCGGCGAGCCAGCGGTCGCGGCGTTCATTCATGATCCGCTCGCGAGGCTCGTTCCAGACGCGTGGCATCAGGTCGGTGAGATCGCCACGATTGCGATCGCGTTCACCATCCTCACGTTCGCGCATGTGTTGTTTGGTGAGCTCGTGCCGAAGCTCATCGCGATTCAACGATCAGAGCAGACGGCGCTCGTGGCTGCTCGGCCGTTGCGCGTCATCTACATCACGTTCATGCCCTTTTTGTGGATCCTCGAGCGTGCGTCGAGCGTGGTGCTGCGCTTGATGGGTCTCAAGCCCAATGCTGCGAGCGAAGGCACCCTGTCCGAAGAAGAGATCTTGGGCATCCTCGTCGCGAGCGCCGCACGAGGTCCGTCGTCGAAAGCAAAAGCCGAGTTGCTCGAACGGGTGATGCGTTTCGCTCAGCGCAGCGCTCGTCATGCGATGGTCCCGCGCGTGGACGTCGCGCACATCGAACTCGCCAGTTCAGGACAGGAGGCGCTCGAGTTCTTGCGCCATCAACAATACTCGCGCGTGCTCATCACCAAAGAAAAGTCGCTCGATGAGATCGCAGGATATCTCTACATCAAAGATTTTCTCTCGGACCCCGAAGCGCGGAACAAGCCTAATTTGAAGGACCTCAAGCGCGATGTGCTCTTCGTCGCCGAGGGTCAGGGTCTCGTAGAAGTGCTCCGCGAGATGCAGCGCGCGCAGACACCGATCGCCGTCGTGGTCGACGAGTACGGGGGCACGAGCGGAATCGTCACGATGGAAGACCTGCTCGAAGAGATCGTCGGCGAGATCAAGGACGAACTCGACGAAGAGCCGGCGATGGTCGTGCGCCTCAAAGACGAGAGCGCGTGGGATGTCGATGGTCGCGCGACGATCGAAGAGTTGGCCAAGGCGACGGGGGTTCACCTGCCGGCCAACGCAGAGCTCGTGGGAGCGGTCGTGCTGCAGAAGTTCGCGCGTCTGCCACGTGTGGGTGACAAAGTGCACATCTCACCCGAGCTGATCGCCGAGGTCACTTCCATGAGTCGGCGCCGCATCGTGCGGCTGCGTGTGAGGTCGACCCAGCCAACGCGATCATGATGAGTCGACTTGCGCGCATCTTGCTCGTCGTACTGCCGACGATCGTTTCGCTCGTGCTCATGGGACACCTGCGTTTCTCGGGCGATCTCTCGTCGCTGTTTCCCACGCAGGGCAGCGCGGCCATGCTCGGTCGCGTCACGCGTGCGTTTGGCGGCGGCGACACGGGCATGTTCCTGGTGCGCGGAGACGACCCGACCGAAGTCGACAACGCGTCGCGAGATCTCGCGGCGCACCTGCGCACGCTACCGAGTGTGCTCGACGTCATCGATCACGCGCCAACACCGAGTCAAGATCCAACACTCGCATGGCAATACGCGGGACCCGACGCGCGCGCCAAGCTGCATCACGCGCTCACCGAAGAAGGCATGAAAGAGCGGCTCGCGGGATCGCGTGAGCTCTTGCTGAGTCCGACGGCGAAAGACGCAGAAGAGTGGCTGGCAAAAGATCCCTTGCGACTGTCACTCGTGCCGTGGGAGTCACGCATCGAACTCGCAGCAGGGATCTCTGCGAGCTCGTCGGGTGATTTTTCTGCAGACCAAGGGCGCGCGCGGCTCGTCGTCGTGCAGCCTCGTGGCCGCGCGTTCGATCCCGATGCAGCACAATCCTTCGTAAAAGACGCCACCGTTGCGATCGCCAATGCGACGCGTGCGCACCCGAGTGTGCGCGTGGACGTCACGGGCGGTCACGTCGTCGCCGTCGAGATGCGCGCGATGTTGCAGACAGACTTGGCGTGGAGCGGCACATTGTCGATACTGCTCGCCGCGTTCGTCTTCCTTGTCACGTTTCGTCGTTTCCGCGCGCTCGCCGCCGTGATGCCACCTTTGGTGCTCGGCACGTTATGGACCCTCGGGGGCGCGGCGCTTCTGCCCGACGGATTGTCTGCGATGAGCATCGCGTTCGCGGCGGTGGTCGTCGGAGTCGGCGTCGACACGGGCGTGCACGTCTATGCGGCTCTCCTCGAGGGACGACGCAAGGGTCTCTCTCCAGCAGATGCCGCCGGCTTCGCGCGAAAGAAGACGGCGCGTCCCACCATGCTCGCGGCCGTCGCGGCTGGGCTCACTTTCGGCGCGCTCGCGCTGTCGGACTTGCGCGCGCTGCGAGAACTCGGTGTGCTGTGTGGCGCCGGAGAAATTCTGACGTCACTGGCGATCCTCGTTGTAACGCCTGAAATTGGCCGTTTTTTGGAGCGTGGACCTGCACCGGCCGAGTTGCGTCCAAGGTGGATCACTCGCCTGCTCGCGCTGACGTCGACGCCTCTGCGCGCGCGGCTGTCTCTGTTGCTCGCGCTCGTTCCATTCGTGGTGATCGCGATCGCGGGTTGGCCGCGCGCAGGCGACGCGATCGTGGCGCTGCGCCCGAAGAGCATTTCATCTCTGCGCGTGCAGGCAGACGTGTTCAAACTCTTTGGTGGAAAACCAGGTCAATGGATGGTCGTCGCGGCTGACCGAGATCCTCTGCGCGCGCGCGAGCGGGCGGATCGCATCGCAGAGACACTCGACGCTCTGGTCGCGAGTCACACCATCGAAGGATACGACGCGCTCGCGAGCTATTCGCCAGGACAGGCGCTCATGCGCTCTCGGTTTGCAGCGCGCGACGACGAGCATTTGCCGGTCGCAAGCGAACGTCTGAAAACCGTGCTCGAACAAAATGGTTGGGACTCTGCCGCATGCGCGCCTGCACTCGACGCTCTCATGCACCCCACGACGCCGACCGATGAGACCCCTCCACCGTGGCTCGCGTCACGTCACATCGCGATCGACAACGGCGAGACGCTCGCGGTCAGTTACGTGCGGCCTCGTGGAGATCGCGAGCTCGATGACGCAGCAATCGCGCAGATCACAGCCGCAGATCGAGACGCGGTCATCACTGGCTATCCATTCTTGGAGTCGGCACTGAAAGACACACTCGCCCACGATCTGCCCAAGATCGCAGCGGTTGCGCTCCTGCTCGTGTGCCTCGCGCTGTCGGCTTCGTTGCGCAGTGTGCGCGATGTTGCGCTCGCGACCGCCACATTAATCCTCGCGCTGGCCATCGTCGGAGCCTGCATGCGTGTGCTGGGCATTCATTGGCATGCGTACGACGCGCTGGTCGTTCCGGTACTCTTGGGCATCACCATGGATGAAGCGATGTTTCTCCTGCACGCTGCGCAATCAAAAGACGCTGCGGAGCAAACTGGTGCCACCGTGGAAACAGAAGACAACGTCGCGCACGCGCTGCGCGAACAGGGGCCGCTCGTTCTGTCGACAGCCCTGACGACCAGCGCGGGGTTCATTGCGCTCTGCGTTTGTCGGTTCGAGGGTCTGCGAGATGTCGGCGCGGTGGGCGCGATTGGATCGCTAGCAGGGCTATTTTCAGCCTTGATCATCATTCCTGCTGGTTTGCGTCTTGCGAAGCCCACGACCAAGAGGCAATAGAGACCTCACCATGCGCCGGTCGTCATTCAGCTCGGGCGTTTGCGTCGCGTGCGCCGCCCTGGCTGGGTGCGCGCTTTACGAAGGCGGCCGTGCGGGAGCGCACACGGATGCATCGACCGACGCGAGCATGGAGGAGGATGTTTCGACAGCCGATGCGATGACCGACGTCAAGCTCGATACCGCCGAGGCCGGCGACCCGTGCGACAAAGACAAAGACGGCTACGTCGATCGCTTTTGCGGCGGCATCGATTGCTGTGACACGGACGCCA
>JAYVXK010000521.1:0-1763 GCA_043785265.1 Myxococcales bacterium
TCTTCATCGGTGGGGCAATGTCGGCAAGATCGGCCCCTGATCACGAAATCGACGTTCTTGTTACGCCCCCAAGACCTTCACGAACACTTTGGAGGTCGAACGCACTCGTTGTTCGTCGTGTTGCACCACCAGCCGCCGTAGCATCCGTTGGCCTGACACGTGCCGACGCCTGCTTTGCACGAGTGACATGCCGACGCGATCGTGGGCCCGTTCAGCGTGCCGCACTTGGTTGCAACACCCCCATCGGGTCCAGGCGGCGGCGGCGCTGTTGGGCACTTGCCGCTAGCGGGCAGACACGCTTTTTGGTTCGAACCGACGATGTTCACACTGCTGCAGGTTTGTCCGGAAGCGCATTCGGTGCCTTGCGGACATAGTGTCGCGCAATACGCGTCGCCCGAGAAAGCGCCGCATGCCGCACCCGCGTGACAGTCTTCGTTGAAGACGCATGGCTCGCAGTCGAGGCTCAGCGGTTCTCCGGCGTCGCCCGGCCCGCCGATGTTGACGTCCGAACCGCACGCGATCAACACGCACAACACCGAGACCGCCACGCAACGAAAGCGGCTGAAACTCAGGCCTGTCGCGATTGCAGACGCACTCACAGATTCAGCAGAGCACGCACGCGAGTCGTGTGGGGGCTTTTTGGATACGTCTGCAGGAAGTGTTTGCCCGCCGCGATCGCCTTGGTGTGATCGCCCTTCTTCTCGAGAGCGTCCACACGAAGAACGTCCGCTTCTTGGACAAACGCGCCATTGGGGAAGCGAGTCTCGTAGGCATCGACCAGCGCGATTGCTTGTGCCGGATCACCAGCGTCCAAGACTGCGCGCGCGTGATCGAGCGCGGCGACCTGTTCGGTCAGAGAGGTGGTGCTTGCTTGCGGAGCCGTGATTTGCGCTTGTTTGTTCATCGCGAGTAAGGGCCTGGCCGCAGGACTGACGACCAAGGGTAGAGCAGGCGCGGTCATTGGCGGATCGTTTGCGATGGTCAGCGGCGCAGTCGGCGCCATCAGAACGGGTGTTGGCGCAGATGCCGCGTGGTGCGAACCGAGCACGGTCGCCGCTCCGCCGACCAGCGCGAGCGCCACGACACTGAGAGCGACCCATTTGCCCCAAACAAACCATCCAACCGTCGCCATGGCTTTGGGGGCGATCGATCCACCCACGGTCGCAGCGATGGGCGCACTGACACTGGCGATGCCAAGGCCTGCCAGCATGCGCTCTTTTCCTGCTTGTTTTGGCTGCTCTTGATGCCACGCGTTCAAGATCTCTCTTTCGAGAGCCGAAGCGTTGGGGTCTACAAGCAGTCGCTGTAACGCGCTCACGATCGTCCTCCGTTTTGCGTACCCGTGCGGGTCTGTAGTCGCTTCACACCCGCCTGAAACTCTTCGCGCGCTCGGCGTAAACGCGATGCAACCGTGCCTGGTGGTACGCCGAGCAGCTCGGCGATCTTCGCTGCGGTCAAACTTTCGAGTTCAAAAAGTACGAACACTTCGCGCAAGTCCTCGGGCATGGCCTCGAGCAAACGCTCGAGCACCTCGCGCGCCTGTTTCGCGGCCATCGCTTGTTCGGGATCCAAAGCACGATCCGCTTGTGCCTCCAGATCGGCATCTGCGGAGAATTCGAGTCCGCGGGTGTTGGAGCGGCGAGCATTGGCGGCCACCCCACGCGCAGTCGACATCAAAAAAGATCGCTCACTGCCTGCTTCGATCACATCCAGTTTTTGCGCGGCGATCCAAAACACTTGTTGTGTGGCGTCGTCGATGCCCG
>JAYVXK010000522.1:0-6010 GCA_043785265.1 Myxococcales bacterium
AGCTCGGCGCCTATCGCTTTACCAAGTATTTCACGGGCGATCGCAAGCCGAAGTCAGAGGTCGTCGAGGCGACGTTCACAAGCGAGCGGCGCTTTTTGCCGGACGTCAAAAAGCAAATCGATCTGGGTCAGCTCATCGCGCACGGCGTGAAGGTCTCGCGCGATCTGTCGAACGAACCGCCGAATGTGATCTACCCGAAGACACTCGCAGACGCTGCGGTGCACGAGGGCAAGAAGCACGGCTTCAAGGTCGTCGTGTTCGACGAGAAGGAAATCGAAAAGCGCGGCATGCATCTGCTGCACGCGGTCGGTCGCGGCAGCGCGCACGGCCCGCGCATGGTCCACATGTCTTATGTGCCCTCGAAGAAGGCGAAGAAAAAGTACGTCTTCGTTGGCAAAGGCATCACGTTCGACACGGGCGGCATCTCCATCAAGCCAGCACAATCGATGGGCGAGATGAAGCACGACATGAGCGGCGCTGCGAACATGGTCGGTCTGATGATCGCCGTGGCGGCACTCAAGCCTCACGTCGAAGTTCATGCGCTCATGGCAGCCGCCGAGAACATGCCTGACGGCAACGCGTATCGCCCCGGCGACATCTGGGGATCGCTCGACGGCAAGACAGTCGAGATCATCAACACCGACGCAGAAGGTCGTCTCGTGTTGGCTGACGCGCTCGCATACGGCGCGGCTCTCGAGCCCGACATGATGATCGACAACGCCACGCTCACCGGCGCATGCGTCGTCGCGCTCGGCACGACCTGGTCTGCGTTCTACGCCACCAACGATGACACGCGCAGTCGGTTTGCCGCGGCAGTCAAACAAGCGGGCGAGCAGATGTGGCACATGCCGCTCGTCGAGGAATACAAAGACCAACTCAAGAGCGACTGCGCCGACCTCAAACACACTGGCGAGCGCTGGGGTGGTTCGATCACCGCAGGCCTGTTTTTACGTGAGTTCATCGGCAAGACCAAGAACTGGGTCCACTGCGACATCGCAGGCCCTGCGTCCACCGAACGCAGCTACGCGTGGCACGGCAAGGGCGCGACGGGACACGGTGTGCTGACGTTTCTCTCTCTCGTCGAGCGAGCTTCCAAGTAGCAAAATTGCATATAGCCTGAGGCGCATGCGAACCGCATTCGTCCCGGGATTGGGTTTTTGCGTTGGATGCTCGAAGCTGTTTGGCGGCGACAACGGAGATGCTGCGATCGCGCAAGCCTCCGCAACCGTCCCGACCACGGCTTCGGCCGCGCCAACGCCCACCAACACATCTCGGTCCATCGCTGACATCGGGGATGTCCCAGCGTGGGCGCAAGACTCGGCTGGTGTCGCCGACTGCCGAAGGGCGACATGAACGTCGACTACGGTGGCATCGGTGTGTTTCGTCGCGACGGCGAAACTCTGAAGCTCCTGCTTGCACACAAAACTGGCGAGTCGCCTCCTGCAGTCGCCGCAAAAGGCAAAGACGTCGCGTACTCCTATGACACCATGCGCGGCATCTTCAAGGGCACCCTCTCGTGGAACGCGGCCACGCACGACGTCTCGTTCAAAGAGAAGCCGCCGACGGACTGATCGACTCGCCGTGCGGGTGTGCGCTGGCTCGTGCTACACCGGCAAGTGATGTCGAGCCCAGCGCAACGTCTGACCAAGGCTATTTCGAGGGCGATCGCCGATTTCTCGATGATCGCTGACGGCGATCGGATCATGGTTGCGGTCAGCGGTGGCAAGGACAGCTACACCCTCTTGCACCTGCTGCGCGCGCTTCAGAAGAAAGCGCCCGTCGACTTCGAGTTGAAGGTCGTCAACATCGACCAGGGTCACCCTGGATATCCGGCCCAGACACTCCGAGATTGGATGGCGACTGAGGGCTACGATTTTACGATGATCGAAGAGGACACTTATTCGATCGTGACCGACAAGATCCCCGCGAACAAAACCTACTGCTCGCTGTGCTCACGATTGCGACGCGGCATTCTCTATCGCGTCGCGACCGAGATGGGGTGCACCAAGATCGCATTGGGTCATCACCGCGACGACGTGCTGCAGACGTTCTTTCTCAACTTGCAGTTTGCCGGACAACTCGCCGCGATGCCGCCAAAACTCGTCTCGAATGACGGCAAAAACGTGGTGATTCGGCCTCTTTTGTATTGTGCAGAAGAAGACATTCGCGCGTTCGCACTCGAACAAGCGTTCCCCATTTTGCCGTGCGACCTCTGCGGCTCACAGGAGAATCTGCAGCGCAAAGTGGTGGGTCGGACACTCGATGCCATGGAGCGAGATCGACCCGGCACCAAGGCCATCATGCTCGCCGCGCTGCAAAACGTTCGGCCGAGTCACCTGGTCGACAAAGATCTTTGGCGGCGTCTTGGGCTGGCTGCTGCAGACGAGAACGACGAGACCGAGCGCGTGGTGCCGCCGTCGCGTCTCGTCCGCGACGATGCCTCGACATGAGCGACGAGACCGCACGCGAAGCCGAACCTCACGAGCGCCCGCCGCTGTCGCGATTTTTCGTCGACATCGGGGCGATGGGACAGGCGGCGATCACGGGGGCGTACGCGTGGTCGGTCTCGGTCGCTCCAACTGCATGGGGTCGTGGCGCGACGATGCCGGCCAAAATCAGCGCGATCATCGCAGTGGTCGCGCTCGCGAGCGGTGTCATTCTCGAGCGCTTCTCGCCTCCACAAACTGGCAGCGCGCGTGTACGCCCGATGATCTTGTGGACGTTCGTCCTTGGCAGCGCACTCGTTTGGCTGCTCACCCCTGAAGCGCTCACTCCCACGCGCATGAACGCCGCGCGCGGAGTGGCTTCCGTGCTCGGCTGGGCGCTCTTCGCTCACGCATGCGCAGCTCCTGCGGTCGCGCGCGCACCCGATGCTCGCACCGAACCTGGCCTGGTGGGTCGCGCACAAATCTCCAAGCAAGGTGGTGTGTCGATCGTCATCGCCACCGTCGGTGCACTCGCCCTGCAGGGCATCGGCTGGAACATCGCTGTGCCCGAACGTGCGGTGCTCGTGCGCGTGGTCACCCTTGCATGTGGCGTCGCGATCCTGAGCGGGGCCGCGGCCGTTGCCTCCGAGCGCCATCGTGTGCGCCGAGGTCGAACTGCACGTCCACCCGTGTTTTGGCTGGTTGTACTCGCGTCGCTTTTGCTCATTGGCGTCGCTTGGGCATGGTTGCGATAGGCTGGCAAGACCGATGAGCTCGCTCTCGTTCGTCTCCCTGGCTGGAGCACTCGTGACTTTCGCGCTTGGCGCATTGGCTCTTTCGTCGAGTCACGATGTCGTGGCGATCTTTTGGCTCGCGGTTGGGAGCATTTGCGTTCGCTGCGCGCCGCTCCTGGCGGCAGCGGGGAGCCAACCGTCATGAGAGTCGCATGGCTCATCGCAGCGCTAGCGCTCTCGTGTCACGAGTCGCCGCGGGAGCCCGCGCATGTGACACTCGAAGGCGACACGGTCGCCGCCGTCGGCGCAGTCCGCATACCGCGCTCGCTCGTTCAACGGGTGGCCGCCGAGCAAAACATTTCTGCGCGCCAAGCCCTCGACGCCCTCATCGCCGATGCGATTTTGGCAGAAGCCGCGCGCGCTCGAGGACTTGAGCGTCGTCCCGACATCGCATGGTCGACAACCTCTGCGTTAGGCAGATTGACGGCAGATCGTATCGCTTCCGAGGCGCATGCGACCCCGCCAACTGATGATGAAATCGCGCGCGCAACCGATCGTCGTTGGCGAGAGTTCGACTTGCCCGAACACATTCGCGTGATCCACGCCGTCGTCCTCAGGGGCAAGAGCACGGACGCGCAGATCGCCGCCGAGGTCGCACACGCCATCGATGTCGCGGTCGCGAGTGCGCGCGACCAAGATGCGTTCGAGGCCGCTGCAAAAGCCGTCGATGCGCGCGGACTGAGCGTTCGAGTCGAGCGATTGCCGTCGTTCACCGCCGATGGTCGCATGGTTGAAGAAGACGGTGGACTCGACTCACAATTTACCGCCGCTGCTTTCGCGCTCGCGCAAGTCGGAGACACCTCTTCGGTCGTCGAGACGTCTTTTGGTTGGCATGTGATTCGTTTGGTTGAAAAGCTCCCAGCCCACAGAGTGCCTCTCGACGAGCGTCGCGTCGCCCTCGCGTATGCTGCGCTCAATAAACGGTCTCGCGAAATGTACGAGGCCACGCTGAAGCGCGTCGCGGGCGGGGGGAACGTGGTGATCGAGCCGAGCGCGGAGGACCTGATGACCTCTGTCTCAGCGCCATGATCGCTAGGCCGCCTGCCGCCAAGGCTTCGCGTCGCCACCCAGCGGTGCGCGACATCGACGAGACGCCCTTCACGCCCATTTTGCTCGATCTCGTTCGGCGTGTACCCGGAGCGCTTGGTGCCGTGTTGGTCGACGCAGAAGGCGAAACGGTCGACTATGCGGGTCACCTCGAGCCGTTCGACCTCAAAGTCGCAGCCGCACACTGGCAGATTGTTCTCGTGGAATTGGCGCCGCTGACCATTCAGGCACGCCAAATCACGATACGCAGCGAGCGCCGCAGTTACATCTTGCGATGCCTGCCCGAACGATACGCCCTCGTGATTTTGCTCTCTCGGCGCGCAGGCTTCACTCCGACGACCCGTGCACTGGCTGCCTGCGAGACGGCACTTGCGCGTGAAGCATCATGGCCCGCGGAAAAGGGACACCGCTGGATCGCGGTCGAAGTCGTCGTCGACCGAAAGCGCCGCCCGCGAGAAGTCACCCTCCGCGAAGGTCGGCACGCGCTCGAGGTTTTGGGCACGTTGATTGGCCTACGCGCCCGCGAGAGAGGTTTTCGGGTACGATTGGCGACAGGAGCCGAATTGAACTTGGTGCGCGAGCCAGGTGGCCGCTGGTACGCGGACGAGACCTGACGAATCCGCAGCTGAATCCCGCGTCGAAATGCGTGCAGCTTGCAATCGTCATCGCTTGGCGACAAAAGGGAAAAATCTCTTTGACAACCTCGCGCCCGCGAGTAGATTCCGCCGCCCTGACGCCGACGGGGATGTTCCCCCGGCCTCGATTTTATCCACGTCATCTCGCACACTTGTGAGGGGAACCTGTGGATAACTCCGACTCTCTCCGTTCCTGACTCATCCGCAGTCCTTGGCGTTTATTGGCGCCCGGTTGCAAAATGCGATCAGAAATCGGAAATCCCCAGCTGCATGTGGACAACATTTTCCCTCCTTGGAGGTCAGGTGTTGGCTCATCCAGCCGTCGGTTCAGAGTGGCTGCGCATGCTCAGCAGACAGAAACAGGCGCAATCGCCTCACTGCCGCGGAGCCTCTGAAAATAGCGCGTATCAAAAGTGATTTTTGGTTGACGAAGTCTTCGTAGGTTACTACGCTTCGCTTCCCCAAGTTTGAGAGAGCTTCTCTCGCTCGGTCCTTGAAAACTGAATCGTACGCTCATTGAGGCAGCGACCTTCGGGTCCCTGCACAGTGGGCTTCACAGCACACGAGGCATTGTCGCCCTTAAAAAGCGTCAATAGCCGAAGTGATGCTAGCTCAATCAAGTTGCGTATCTTCCACCTAGAAAGATGCGCCGCGAGATTGGGCAATCGAACAAAAGTTAGAGCCGAGGTGCCTTTAACAAGCACCTCAATCAGCTCCCAAATTTTTATTGGAGAGTTTGATCCTGGCTCAGAACGAACGTTCGCGGCGCGCCTAACACATGCAAGTCGCACGAGAAAGGGCTTCGGCCCCGGTACAGTGGCGCACGGGTGAGTAACACGTGGGTAATCTTCCCTCGAGCGGGGGATAACATTCCGAAAGGAGTGCTAATACCGCATAAGACCACGGTCTCGAAAGAGACTGCGGTCAAAGCTGGCCTCTATACATAAGCTAGCACTTGAGGATGAGCCCGCGGCCCATCAGGTAGTTGGTAGGGTAACGGCCTACCAAGCCTAAGACGGGTAGCTGGTCTGAGAGGATGATCAGCCACACTGGAACTGAGACACGGTCCAGACTCCTACGGGAGGCAGCAGTGGGGAATCTTGCGCAA
>JAYVXK010000523.1:0-1760 GCA_043785265.1 Myxococcales bacterium
TGTCGCGGAAACCGTTTGTCTTGGCACGAACTAAGAGGATGCAGCGATGCATCTCGATCGCGAGCGGTTGGTCGCGTTGCCGACGGGCTCAACGGGTGAGCGGTCAGGGTCAGGCAGAGGTGCGTGCACGTCCGCTCGAGCTGCAACCCCTCATTCGCAGGTGCCCCCTCAGCTACCTCGCCCAGAGGCTCGCAAGCGGAAGCTCCAGCGCGTCGAACGGTTCGGCGCGCACGAGAGCGTCGTCCCGCCAGACTTGGACTGCGCGGAAAGTGTCGCCGTCGAGACGGAAGACTTCGAGTGTGCGCGTGATGGGATCGACGAACCACAAGTGGCGGACGGATTCGCGCGCGTAGACGGGCATCTTGTCGGCACGATCGGTAGAGGCCGTGGACGGGGACAGCACTTCGCATACCCAGTCCGGCGGAAGGTCGAACGCTGCAGTGTCGGGCATCTCGGGCATGCGAGCGCGTCGCCAGCCAGCAAGATCGGGAACGAGGATGTCGCGGCCCAGGTGGAGCTCGGGCTCATCGAGGATGACCCAGCCACCCAGTCCGTCATCGCCCGCATCGAAGGGTCCAAGCTTGATCCCCAAGCGGGAGGCTGCCCGCGCGTGTGGGGACCCTGGACGAGGATGCGTGATGATTTCGCCATTCACGATCTCGGCGACGAGGTGGTCGGGGACGGTGAGGAGATCTTCGTAGGTCGCCTGACGACGAGCGGGAGAGACCATGGCCGAAGCATAATGGAAAACGGCGCACCAGCGACCCACGTCGCTCGCGTCGCTCCGGCATCGTTGACGAGCGGTTTAGTTAACCGGAGTTGCGCGCATGCAGGGAACGACGTGAGGCAGTAGCCACCTCACTTCTTTTTCGCAGCGCTCCCGGCAATGGCCCACTCACGCTCCACACGAGCCGCCACCCACCGCAAGGTCACTTTCGATCCACCAGCGGTCACGGTGATCTCATCGCCCGGCGGCGGCAAACTGATCGATTTGGCCGCACGCAGCGCTTTGATCGCCGAAGGATCGGCAACCAGCGCAGCAGCCCCAAGTCCTGACAAACAAGCCGCCAACCCGCTCGTGAGCGCCGTCGAGATCACCGCCCGAACTGCATTCGACGCGAGCGCCTGTTGTGTCGCGGCGCGGGCCTCATCGAGTGTCGCGCAGACGATCGCGCTGGGCTCGATCACCATGACATTCGCGTTCGGAGCGATCACCGCAAGTGTCTGCGTCCCCTTCCAACTGACAGCCGCTGGAGGATGCGGCAACGAACGCTTGCCGCTCGCGTCGCTCGCGCGCTTCTCGCGGCCGACGAGAACGTCATCGGTCGGCAACGTGCGCGGGACCGTCACGCGCACGGGACGCTTGAACCCGCGTGGATCGCCTATCTCGCCTGTGGCCACTGCATACGCGACGGTCTCGGCCGACGCGACGACAAAACCTTTGCCCGACGCGCACGGCTCGGGGTCGCTCGTGCGAATGCTCGTGCCGCCTTCTTCTGGCGGATACAGCTGCCCCAAGAGCAAGCGCAAGTCCGGCTCCACGAGACGAGCGCCCGTGGCCACGAGATCGGTGAGCGCGCCCTCGGACGCGAGCACTTCGAGCATTTGTCGCGTGGGCACCGCCAGCAACAAGTCGAGTCGCGGGGGAACGCGCTTCGACTTGAGCAGGGTCGCTGCCGCGAGAAGGTCGCGCAACGTGGCGCCATTGTCGCCGCCGAGGACCGCTTGATTGACCGGTTTTCCAGCCAGATCACGCACGC
>JAYVXK010000524.1:0-5998 GCA_043785265.1 Myxococcales bacterium
TTTCTATGCACACGGTGCCATTTACAAGCCCTGCCGCCACCGAAACCATTCAACCGATGAAGTCCACATTCGAGATGACTGCGGGTGACACCTCGCCCATCGGGCGAGCCCGACTTGCGCTCGAGGGGCTTTCGGTTGGTGATGCGTTTGGCGAGCGCTTCTTTGTGTCCCCCACGGTCGTGGAGTCATTCATCGAGAGCCGAGCTCTCCCTCGGGAGCCTTGGTACTGGACTGACGACACTGCGATGGCTCTTTCGATATACGAGGCCCTCCGTGACCACGGTCGAATCGACCGCGATTGGCTCGCGAGGCGCTTTGCGGAAAGGTACGTTCGTGATCCAGCGCGCGGTTACGGTGGCACCGCGCACACCATCCTCGTCCGGGTCTCGCTTGGTGAGCCTTGGCAGGAAGTCGCTGCGGAAGCCTTCGATGGGCAAGGCTCGATGGGAAACGGCGGAGCCATGCGTGCCGCGCCGATTGGTGGCTACTTTGCTGACAATCTCGGCGAGGCGGTGGTTCACGCACGCGCCTCCGCGGAACCTACCCACGCCCATCCCGATGGCCAGGCAGGAGCGATTGCTGTCGCCGTAGCTGCGGCGCTTGCGTCGCAGATGGGCCGCGGAATGCGAGAGACTTCTGGTGAGGCACTTCTTCGCGAGGTGGTCGCGCTTACGCCGAGCGGCGCCACGCGCGACGGACTCGAGAAGGCAGCTTCGTTGTCGCTCCAAGCCCATCCTCACGAAGCCGTCGCTGCGCTCGGCAACGGAAGTCAGATCATTTCGTCGGACACGGTTCCATTTTCCCTTTGGTGCGCCGCGCGACATCTCGCAGACTTCGAGGTGGCTCTGTGGACGACAGTCTCCGGCCTCGGTGATCGCGACACGACGTGCGCAATCGTTGGCGGCATCGTCGCCCTTGCCGTCGGACAGCAAAAGATCCCAAGTGCGTTCGTGCGAGCACGAGAGCCGTTGGAGTCGACGCTGACGCATCTCGATCGGTTGGCCGCGTTTCGCTAATGCTCCACTTCGAACCTCACGCCGCTCAACTTCCTCATTGGCCCAAGGCAGGTCGTCACATCCTCGCCCAATTCAATGAAGAGTCGATCGTGGTCTACCAAGCCTATCGGCCCGAAATCGGCCATTACGCGGCCGAACACGGCACATTCGGCGGCGGCTTTTCGTTTTCGCGAATGACATGGATCAAGCCGACCTTTCTTTGGATGATGTTTCGTTCGGGCTGGGGCACGAAGGTTGGGCAAGAGGTCACGCTCGCCATTCGGGTTCGTCGTTCGGGCTTCGAGACGATTCTTCGAGAGGCCATCCCTTCGAGTTTCGTCCCAGAAACCTTCCCATCTGAACCGTTGGTGGTCGACGCGAGATTCAGCGCTGGAGTTCGTGCGTCAGGGCGTGGCGTACTTCGCTTTGAGATAGCCCTCGATGCCAGATTGATCGGACGGGCTGAGGACACCCTTCACGGCCATGACCTCGGCGATGTCGCCGTTCATGCGGAAGAAGTTCGCGTCGCCGGCGGCGCCGAGTGTGAGCACTGTGCCGGCGTTGTCCACGTTCTGGTTCGACGTGCCCGTGCCCACCGACGCGCCATCGACGCGCAAATCGAGATTGGTGCCAGAGCGTTTCGACACGAAGATGTGTGGCTTGTTCGTGTTGTAAGCGGTGCTCGTGAAGGCGAAGGAGCCCTGTGCGACGTAAGTGACCAAGCCGTCCGCCGCGGTCTGGTTCTGGGCGGGGATGTTACCCAGCAACTGCACGCCAGTCTGACCGTTGAAGGGAAAACGGACCGCCATGCCAGCGACACCCTTGGATGCACCATCGCTCGACTTGTTGTCGTATTCCGCGACGAGGACCAGGTAAAAGTCGCCGGTTCCCCACTGCAGGCTCTTGTCCAGGTTGTCTTGCACGGTGAGCATGTTGCCGGTGTTCGCGTTGGCGCCAGTACTGTTGAAGTGGGCGACCGGAAGTCCGTTGATGCCAGAGTTGACCAGCGATGGGTTGCGCGCGGTAAAGCTGTTGGTGAGTCCCTTCGCATCATTCTTGTGCGACGTCTGATCTTGCCAACCGCTGATCGTGCTGTTGGTCATCGTGATGCCTTTGCCTGCGTCGAGCCAGAGCACCAACCCAAGCACGGAGATCGGGTTGAAACTCGCCGCGTCCTGGCCGATCGAGGAATCGTTTCCGCTCGCGTCGTTTCCGCTCGCGTCGTTCCCGCTCGCGTCGTTCCCACTACCGCCATCGGTCGTGCTCGAATCAAGGTTGGATGCGGTGTCGCCTCCACCGTCGGGCAAACTGATGGTGGTCGAGTCATCACCGCCGCACGCGAACAACAAGCCGGTAGCGAACAATCCAAGCGAGATCGATGTCGATTTCATGGGGCCTCCCTAAGCAAAGAAACTGAGCATCGACCCTACCTGTTGGAGCTGTCGCAAGCCAATTCTTTCTCCTACTAGTTCCTGCGAAGGTGAGCGGTTTGCCTACAGTTCGCTCGACTCGCCCGCCGCGTCTAGACAGCACACAGCGATGTAGTAGTTGACCCATCGCTCCAAAAACCGAGAGCCATCAAACTGGAAGGCTGACCCATGACCGCTCACGAAGTCGGAAAAAAATACGTCGCATTCTGCAAAGACAACCAGCACGAAGAATGTCTCACGACGCTCTTCAGCAAAGACGCTGTGAGTGTCGAAGCAGCCGCGCCGCCCGGCGGTGATCGCACCGCCACAGGACTCGATGCGATCCGAGCCAAAGGCAAGTGGTGGGTCGACAATCACACGGTGCACAAGGCCGAACTCAGCGGTCCCTATCCGAACGACGACCGCTTCGCTGTGCGCTTCGTCTACGACATCACCAACAAGCCGAGCGGCAAGCGGATGACGATGGACGAGGTGGGGCTCTTCACCGTCAAGGACGGCAAGATCACCCGCGAAGAATTTTTCTATTCGATGGGCTGACCGCCTGCGTCTTCGGCGATCCTCCGCGAAAACGCGAAGTGCCCTCATCAGGCATTTCGCGTTTTCGCGTATCCCAGCTCTACCAGGCAGCGGGCTTTCTCGATGGAAATGGGCCTCGAGCTGGAAGCCTCGAGGGAGAACAGATTCGCAGTCGCGTCGCAGGCCGCCAACGTGGTAACTGCACCTCGCCGTTCTCAACCACCCTCACGAACAGAGAGATTCCCTTGGCCGTCCGCATCCCCCTAGACCGCATCCGCAACATCGGCATCTCGGCGCACATCGACTCCGGCAAGACGACGCTCACCGAGCGCATCCTGTTTTATACGGGTCGCATTCACAAAATCCACGAGGTCCGCGGCAAAGACGGTGTCGGCGCCAAGATGGACTCGATGGATCTCGAGCGCGAGAAGGGCATCACCATTCAGTCCGCCGCGACCTATTGCGTATGGAGTGGATCGCAGGCGCAGTTCGAGCCGCACAACGTCAACATCATCGACACCCCGGGTCACGTCGACTTCACCATCGAGGTGGAGCGCGCGTTGCGAGTGCTCGACGGCGCCATCTTGGTGCTCGACTCGGGCAAGGGCGTGCAGAGCCAGTCGATCACCGTCGACAGGCAGATGAAGCGCTACCACGTGCCGCGTATCGCGTTCGTCAACAAGATGGACAACCCCGGCGCCAACTACGAGCGCGTGTCGGACATGCTCAAAGAGAAGCTTGGACACCACCCAGTCAAGATCCAAGTCCCGATGGGTGCAGAGTCGGCCTTCGTAGGGATCATCGATCCTATCATTGGCAAGGCGTTCTTCTTCGATGGCGAGGATGGCGAGACGGTTCGCGAAGAGCCCGTCCCCGCCGAGTACGCGAAGGCCACCGCAGACGCTCGCGAGAAAATCATCCACGACGTGGCTGATGTCGATGACGTGCTCGCAGAGAAGTTCATCAACGAGGAACCCATCTCCGTAGAAGAACTCCGCGCCGCGATTCGTCGCGCGACCTTGGCTCTCAAAATGACCCCCGTGATGTGTGGCTCCGCGATCAAGAACAAGGGCGTTCAGCTCCTTCTCGATGGCGTCGTCCACTACCTCCCGCGTCCGACGGAGGTCCTCAACGAGGCGCACGATCAGACCAAAGGCGAAGAGAAGGTCGTCGTCGACTCCGATCCTTCCAAGCCGTTCGTGGGCTTGGCGTTCAAGCTGCAGCAGGACAAATACGGGCAGCTCACGTACTTCCGCGTCTATCAAGGCACCGTCTCAGCGGGCGACACGATCTACAACACCAGCAACGAGATGCGCAAAGTGCGCGTCCCCCGAATGTTTCGCATGCACTCGGAGGACCGCGAAGAGATTCCGTCCGCAGAGGCTGGAGACATCGTCGCGTTCTACGGCGTCGAGGCGAGCTCTGGCGAGACCTTCACCGATGGGAAGGTCAACTTGACACTCACGTCGATGCACGTGCCCGCCGCCGTCATTTCGCTCGCGGTCGCGCCAAAAGACCGCGCCGCAGAGACCAGCTTCTCGAAGGCGCTCAACCGCTTCACGAAGGAAGATCCAACCTTCCGCGTGCACCAGGACGAAGAGTCGCAGCAGACCATCATCAGCGGCATGGGCGAGCTCCACCTCGACATCTACATGGAGCGCATGCGTCGCGAGTACAACTGCGACGTGGTCGCGGGAAAACCGCAGGTCGCCTATCGCGAGTCGATCACACGTCGCGCAGAGATCAACTACACCCACCGCAAGCAGACGGGCGGCTCGGGTCAGTACGCCAAGATCATGGGATACATCGAGCCACTCCCAGCCGACGCAGTCGAGGCTTACGAGTTCCTCGACGACGTCACCGGCGGTTCGATCCCACGCGAGTTCATCTCTGCATGCGACAAGGGTTTCAAAGAAGGCGTGCGCAAAGGCACCCTCATTGGCTTCCCGATCGTCGGCATCAGGTGTGCGGTCAACGACGGTGCTTCGCACGCAGTCGACTCATCCGAAATGGCATTCAAAACGGCTGCGATCATGGGCTTTCGTGAAGCGTACGCCAATGCTGCTCCGACGATCCTCGAGCCCATCATGAAGGTCGAGATCGATGTTCCGACCGAGTACCAGGGGTCGGTCGTTGGTCAAGTCAACCAACGGCGCGGTGTGATTCTGGAGACTGTCGGCGGCGACAGTGTCAGCATCACCTGCGAAGTCCCGCTGAACTCCATGTTCGGATACTCGACCGACCTGCGCTCTGCGACGCAAGGCAAAGGCACCTTCACGATGGAGTTCGCGCGATACGCGGTCGTGCCGAAGCAAGAGCAAGAAGAAATGAAAAAGCTCTACCGCGAGAAGCTCGCCGCAGAAGCCAAAGCCAAGTAGTTCGCTCGTGTCTGCATGCCCCCGATGCAAGACGAGCTTCAGCGGTGGCGCGCGCCTCTGTCGCAACTGCGGAGGCCCGCTGCCGTCGCCGCAAGAGGCAGAGGTTGTGGCAGGGATCGAACGGATACCTCGGAGTGTCGGTATTCGGATTTGCACTCTATGCGGTCGCTGCGTACCAACCAACCAAGCGCGTTGCGGCGCGTGCAAGCGCCCAGCCGAACCTACTGTCGTCCCACCCCGCGCGGACGGGGCCTACTGGGTGCGCGTGGATTGCAACTATCGTTGCGCTGGCTGCGGGGTATGGGCGGCGCTCCGTTCCTTCAGCGAAGACGGTCGCTCGCGATGCCTCATCTGTGACCACACACAAGATCAACCCATCATGTTCTGGCGTGTCGTCCTCAAACACGCGCACGCCACTGCCTTCCTCGACGTCGCCGATCTCAAGGCCGAGTCCATGCGTGAGGAAGAGGACATCCCTCGCGATCTCGTCGCGTGCCCTGGCCATCCACTGTGCCTCGGGTGTTCTGCACCTATCGAGTCGACCTGGAGCGGCGGCGCTTGTTCGACCTGTGGACTTCTGGCAGTCGCCGCACGTCCACGCATCGCGATGCCAGTGAATCGCGCTCTCGTCGCCATTCTGCAGAGCGCCATTCCAGAGACCAAAGGCGGTGCGGTCGCG
>JAYVXK010000525.1:0-1758 GCA_043785265.1 Myxococcales bacterium
TAAGGTTTAGTTGGACACGAAACCGAACCACAATTGGGCTGTTTTCTGCCCCTTTTGTGAATACAAGACGAACTCACTGCCGTTGTACTTACCCTTTTGTTCGTGGGTGATCGTGAGCTGCAGCTTGTCGCCATTGTTGCCCGACTGCTTGTCCCACGAGAACGTGAGATCGGGTTGGCCACCATAAAAGAGCGACTGAACATCTTCTGCTTGGACCGTCCAGTCGCCGGTGGGCGCGTCACTGAATAGGTCGACCTCGATGGTCTTGGAAGTGCCGACCGGGATCTTCACTCCTTTGGTCTGCGCTTGTCCGCCTTGTGTACCAAAATTGATGGTCACGCTCTCGCTGAGGACAGGGACGCTGTTGAAGTAAGGATCGCTCAACGCGGGAGCGCACGGATCGTGTCCGGCTTTGGCCGCGACATTGGACCATGTGCGCTGCACCATGAAGTTACCGACGAGGCGTTGATTGCTCTGCGGTTCGTAGGTGCACATGTCACCGGTTTCGCCGAGCGGAACGAGCGCCCAAATATAATGGTCCTTATCGGGGATGGCGTACGCAGGATCCGTGATGACTCGCGGATCAGTCGCGGCTTCGACGAGTTCGTGCGAGAGCGTGACAGTCAGCGCGTCTAGACCTTTGAGCTGACCGAAGGTCTTGCAGCGAGGCATGATCGCATAAACGATCGACTCGTTTTTCTTCCCAGTGGCTTCGTAGTGGTAACCACCAAAGCCAGTACAACTCTGGCCCCATTGCGGAATCGAGATCGACGCGTTGTCCGGCAAAAACACGGCATAAAGTGTGTTCGCGTCTGGAGTCGGCCAGCCGGCGTGCGTCCCATCGGTCATGTTCGCGAGCCACTGTTGCATCAAGTCATCGGTGGCGGGCGGCGCGTCTGTGGTGATGATGGTCGCGCTGATGGTGGGTTTGCCGACGCCATACTCGCTCGTCGCCGCTGGCCAGTAACTGCTCGGCGCGAGCGCAGTGAAGAACTGCTCGATCTGTTGTTGCATCGCGGTGTCGCCCGCAAAAAAGATCGGGATGATCTTAGGAGCGGTCAGAGCGCTGCCACCATAAGATTCGACCTGGGGTGCTGAAGGATGCGACGCAGGCGCGAACGGTCCAGCGTCTTTGACGCTCGTGTCGATCACACTCGTGTCTTGGATGCCTGCATCCTTTGCCGACGTGTCTGCGCCTGCGTCGTTGGTCGGAGGCGAAACCTCAGTCACCGAACCACCGCATGCAACGAGACAAGGGAGGAAGATGGCGGCGCGAAGGAGCTTCATGGGGATCGACCTAACGTTGGGTTCGGAACTCGGGAACGTAGAGCACCGTTGCGGATGAAGGCGTGGACGTTCACAGGCTGCGGTCCCGCCTCGACTCATAAACAGCAAAAACCGCTCCACGCCTCTCGCCGCTGAAAATTGCGTATTTTGGCGATCGACGCGTGCAAAACCTGACGGCAATCGAGCGTTGCGGGTTAGTGTTTGCGCTCGCTGCTCAGGCGTGTGCATGAGGGCGCGGACCGAAACGGGTAGACCGAATGGAGACCAAGAAAGAACGGCCGCTCGGGTTGGGATCGCTGCTCGCGCTTGGGATCAACGGCATCGTCGGCGTCGGCATCTTCTTCACTCCGTCTGCGATCGCCGCGCTCGCACCAGGTTGGTCGAGCGTCCTCGTCGTCGGCGCAACAGGTCTCGCGCTCGTCCCCGTTGCCCTCGCCGTCGCGACCATCGGTCGTCGGTTCGACGAAGACG
>JAYVXK010000526.1:0-5996 GCA_043785265.1 Myxococcales bacterium
ATCGACGCCATCGCCACAGATCACGCGCCGCACTCGCCCAATCAAAAGAACGTGGAGTTCGATTGTGCGGCATTTGGAATCATCGGACTCGAGACCGCGCTGCCCATCGCGCTCTCTCTGGTGAAAGAAGGCGTCATCACACGCGCGCGCGCCATCGAATTGCTCACGAGCGGGCCCGCGCGCACATTGAAACTGCCCGGCGGGACCATCCCCGAGGGCGCGGTTGCCGATCTGGTGGTGATCGATCCCGCACGCGAGTGGGTGGTCGATCGCGAGTCGATCGTGAGCAAGAGCAAGAACACGCCGTTTTCTGGCATGACGATGCGAGGGCGCGCCGTCTTCACGACCGTGAGTGGCAAAGTGTTGTTCGACCTCGACGGAGTGATGCCGTGAGCCAGTCGAAGCAAGACTTGCTGGGCATCGAGCCTCTCACCAAAGAAGAGATCCTTTCCATCGTCGACCGCGCGGATGCGCTCTACGCAAAAGACAACGCGAAGAGCAACGTGATGAACGGCAAGACGGTCATCAATCTCTTCATGGAGGCGTCCACGCGCACGCGCACGTCATTCGAGATTGCCGCCAAGCGCCTCGGCGCAGACGTGGTGAATGTGAGCGAGTCTTTTTCGAGCACCAAAAAGGGCGAGACGCTCCTCGACACCGTCAAGAATCTCGACGCGATGAAACCGAGCGCGATCGTGCTTCGGCATGCGTCTGCTGGCGCACCCAAGATGATCTCCAGCGCTGTGCGCGCGCGCGTCATCAATGCGGGAGATGGCTCGCACGAGCACCCGACGCAAGCCCTGCTCGACTGCGGCACGATCCGTCGTCACAAGGGCACGATCGAGGGTCTCGTGGTGACGATCGTCGGAGACGTGGCGCATAGTCGCGTCGCGAGGAGCAATCTCTTCGCGCTCGGAAAGCTCGGCGCCCGAGTTCGCGTAGCCGGACCGCGCAGTCTGCTGCCGCGCGGGATCGACGCGCTCGGAGCAGAGGTCTACGATCGCATCGAACCGGCGATCGAGGGTGCAGACGTCGTCATGGTGCTGCGACTTCAACAAGAAAGAATGAACAGCGGCTTCATCCCGAGCTTGCGCGACTACAGCCGTTTTTTTGGCATCAACGCCCGCAACATTCGCGCGGCCAAACACGATGCGATCGTGATGCACCCAGGTCCGATCAATCGAGGGGTAGAGCTCACGAGCGATGTCGCCGATGGCGCGCGCAGTGTGATCCTCGATCAAGTTGCTTACGGAGTGAGTGTGCGAATGGCGGTGTTGGAGATGCTTTCCGGATGAGCGCGAAAAAGAAAAAACCAACCGCTACGAAGAAGTCTGCGCCGACGCGGAAGAAGGCGACGCTCGCGAAGAAGGCGCCAACATCGCCCAAAAGAAAGCCACCGAAGCGAAAGCCGACGTCGCCGAGCAAAAAAGCGAAGCGCCAGAAATCCAAACAGAGCCTACAGAAGCCAGGCAAGGGTCTACGGAAGCCAGCCAAGGGTCCACGGAAGCCAGGCAAGGGCCTACGGAAGCCAGCCAAGGGCCCAGGGAAGCCAGGCAACGGCCTAGGGACTCCGAGCCAGAGCCAACGGAAGCAGAGCCCCAAACGAGCGTCCAAGCGCGCGAGGTCGTTTTCTAGCAGCGAGACGGCGACGCGGCCTTCAGCCCAAGCGGTGCCGCCGAAAGACTCGATCGCGGACGAATTGAGCAAGCGTGGTGCAGCGCTCATGCAGGCGGGCGCGTTCACCAAAGCGATTGAGCTGTTCGACGAGGCCCTTGGCAATGACTCGAATCACCTCTTCGCGTTGTATGGCGCGGCTTATTGTTTGGGAGCGCTGAACGAAGGCGGGCATTCCGATGAGCGAGTCGATCGCATTCTCGAACTCGCCGATCGACTGATCGCACGCACGCCAGAAGGGTCGCTGTGGCCGTATTTGCAGGCGCACGTGTTCCCGCGGTCCACCCTGCGTTTTGCGCGCAATGCTCGCGCGTGGTGGTGGATGACGCGCGCAAAGACCGACGCTGATCTCGAACGCGCGTTGGCGGAGATTGATCACGCTCTCAAACTCAAGTCTCCGACCGAGAGTGATCAAGCGCTGCTCGGACTGTGGGACACGAAGGTGCGCATTTTGCTGGCATTGCGGCGGGACGAAGAAGCGTTCGTCATCGTGCAACGCTTCCCGTCGAATCCATCGACCAAAGACGTGCGCGAGACTCCGACGTACCGCGATTGGGAGGCGGGCACCGCTCTCGTGGGCGGCGCGGGCGATCTCTTTTCGGGCAGCGCTGGCGAGACAGGCGTCGAGGCCGTGTTGCGTTTGAAAGACGCCATCGCCAAGCACGGGCATCAAACCTATGCGGCATTGATCTTCAGCGAACCGATCGATCCGGTGGAGATCGCGATGGCGGAGCGCAAACTCGGAGCGACCTTGCCTCCGAGCTACGTGTCGTTCGTTACGAAATACGGCTGTTTCAAGCTGGTTTGGGACAAACCAAACGAGACGACCCCCGACGAGATCGGCAAAGCCTTTCCCACGTACCGCGGATGCCGACAACTCTTGCCGCCTGCAGAAGTCGCCAGCGAAACCCTCTCGGTTCGCGAGCATCCGATGGCAGACGATCCCGCGACCACCGGGATGCTCCGCGACTCACTGCTCTTTCAAGAGAACTACTATCGCGACAACTTCTTCACCTTTCGCGCGAGCTCCGCGAGCACCGACGGCGAGATGAGCGTGCACGCCTACTTCCACGACGACGCCTACGAATGGCGCGTCCGCTGGGTCAGCTTCGAAGACCACCTGCGCGAATGGGTAAAAAGCGTCCTCGACGAGAGGTAACGCTACGCAGGTCGCGATTTTGGGCCGAATAGGCCCAAACTCGCTTCCTGCGTGGCGTTACCGCGGCGGCGTTTGCGTCTCCATTGAGCCAGAGAGATCACGAACGAAAAGAGAAGGGTGGCTCCTGCGGGAGCAGAACTTCCACTGGTGTCGCAGCCGCAGTTGCTCGCCTGCCCCGGCGGGGGTTGGACTGGAGGGACCTTGCCACCGTCGGGTGGTGAGTTGCCGTTGCAACCGGTGAGGGCGGCGCAGAGAGGTTCGAAGTACTGAATGCAAATCGCGGTATCGGTAGAAGCAGGGCACTTGAGCACGCTGCGAAGCCCGTTCAGGTGGAGCCGCGGATCGAATGTCGCCCCTTGATCGGTCGACAGTCCGACGACAAATCCGCTCGCCTCGTCGGAGCATGCCCATAGCTCGTTTGCAGTCGCTCGTAGGCACTGCACGTGAATCGATGACGTCTGTTTGAAGGCAAAGTCGGTCGTGTTTGCGCGCATCAGGCCGAGGCGTGGACTGCCTGCGAAGACAGTCGCGCCGTCTGGACTCAGCGCGAAACCTTGGAGTTGATCGGGCGCGGTGAGCACGAGCTTGAAGGTCTTGCCCGCATCATCCGACACGAACAAGCGTGACGATGGCGCAGCGCGACCGCCGTCTGGATAGTCGATCAGAGGCGCGCCGCCCGTGCGCACATAGAGGCGGTCCGCGTTGTTTGGATCGACTGCTCCGATGAACGGCGCGGTCTCCATCGCGACGTCGAGCGCAAACGCGTGCAGGGTCCAACTCTGACCCGCGTTCGTCGACACGAAGATCGCGCCCTCGCGTGATCCGTTGAAGCCCCGCGCAGCCGAAACGTAAATCCGTTGGGGATCAGAACGGGCCACCTCGATCGTCTCCGAGATCCACGACGGATCGATCGCCACGCCGAACGTCGCCCAATGCGCGCCGTCGTCTTGCGTCTGCCAAGTTTGATCGAGATACAGCGTGCCACCGTCGGCACCACCACTCAGATAGGTGGAAGTGACCAGCAGTGCGTCCTTCGGCGTGTCGGACCGCACGACGAGATCGCTCACGAACTGACCCGCAAGACTGGGATCGTTTTTCCATGCGCATCCGATGTCCGAGCGAGGGAGTCCGTCAGGGGTGCCGACCAAGATGACGCCGGAACCCATCAGTTCGGTCGGCGGATCACCATTGAGCGCGCGGCTAGGACTGTAGGCCTGCTCGCAAATCCAATCCCACGTCTTGCCGTGATCGTGACTGAGCACGAGGCCATAGGTCGTGCGCAACAAGATGGTGTCGGGGTTTTGTGGTGCGACGACGATCTGATTGGTGGCCGGAAACCGCCCGTTCGCGAGCGCAAGAGACGGCGTGAGCAGCGCGAGTGCGCAGAGACCGATCTTGGCGAAACGCATTGTCTCCGAGTCGAGCTAGCAGCATGATCCAGTGCATGCAACGGGCTCTGATCGCTCTTGGCGTCTTGCTCGCCGGCTGTTCGTCGGTGAGCTCGCGCGTCGTGCGAACAGGACCAGCATTGGCAGCACGAGGCGGTCCCGTGGCCATCTTTGTTGCGGCGACTCCGCCATCGTCTGCGCGTGTCATCGGCAAAGTCGAAGTGCGAGGAGACAACCACGACGGCGCGGTCGAAGTCCTCCTGCCAACCTTCGCCGAAAAGGTCGCTCTGCTGGGCGGAGACGGCGCGGCCATCGATTCGGTCGATACGCACTTCGAACTTCGCGAGCGCATGACCGTCGAGACATACACCTACCAATGCGGTTTCTACACATGCACGGGCACGCACACCGTGCCCATGCTCGAAGAAGTCGCCATCGTCACCATGCGCGGCCGCGCGCTCAAGCTAACCGCGGAGCGCCCATGAAAATAGGGCTCTTTGCGATCGCTCTCTCTGGTTGCGTGGGCGTGACCGAGACGCACGAGGCGTTGCTGCGCGCGCCGAGTGCCCCGACGACCGAGGTCGGCGTGTACATGGAATCGCAGACTCTGGCGCGGCCGGTAGACGATGTCGCGCTGGTGCAAGTCTTCGCGTGGGGGGCGCACGCAGAGGCTGCACTGGTGCTTGTGTCTCTCGGCAAACGCGGCGCAGAACTAGGCTGCGATGCGATCGTGCGTGCGCGCGTGGACCGCGGGCAATCGCAGAGTGTGGGGAGTGGCGTGTGCGTGAAGTGGCAGCGGGTTGTTGTGAGTCCGGGAGGAGCGGCAGTGATACCGAGTCCGTCTCCGAGTCCGAGTCCGTCTCCGTCTCCGTCTCCGTCTCCGAGCCCGTCTCCGTCTCCGAGTCCGTCTCCGTCTCCGAGTGCGGCGCCGACATTGAGTCTTTGATCCGGTAGGCTGATGGCGTGCGTCGCGTCGTCGTGTTTGTTGGGCTTGCGTTGTTTGCGCCGCTGGCATTTGCGCAAGTAGTCCCTGATGTGCCCGACGAAGAGGGCGCAGATGCGGGTGCGTCTGCCTCGGTCTCTGTCGTTCCTTCCACGCCGCCTGTTCCGCAGCGCAAGCGTCCTCCGCAGAAGGACGGCATGCTGCTTTTGCCGGGCGGGCACTTCATCATGGGATCCAAAGATCCAAGTGCGCCTGGCAACGAGCGACCCACGCACGACGAGACGCTCGCTGCGTTTTGGATCGACAAGACGGAGGTAACCGTGAGCGCCTATCGCGCGTGCGTCGATCAACACAAGTGCGGCGCGCTTCGTCGGACGAGCACACTCTGCACTTATGATCTTGGCGAAGGCGAGTTGCCCGTGAACTGCATTCATTGGTCCGAGGCAGACACCTATTGCCGCGCCATGAACAAGCGTTTGCCCCGCGAGGCGGAGTTTGAGTTTGCGGCGCGTGGGACTTCTGCGGCGCGTTATCCGTGGGGCGGCGGCGCTTCGTCATGCGGGTTCGCGGCGACGCTACTCAACGATCAAACCGGACGCCGTTGCACGGGCTCTCAGCCAGCAAAGGTCGGCAGTTTTCCAAACGGCGCCAGTGTGTTTGGCGTGCTCGACCTCTCCGGCAATGTCGAAGAGTGGACCGCCGACTGGTACGCCGATCGAATTCTCTCCGGCGCCACACCACGATCTGGGTCGAGTCATGTGTTGCGCGGAGGTGGGTGGCTCACAGGCCCGAGCGCCGCGCGCACGACCAGTCGCAATTGGGGATCGTCAAT
>JAYVXK010000527.1:0-1753 GCA_043785265.1 Myxococcales bacterium
AGTAAGAATCACACTCCACGCAATACCTACATGTAGTTCGCGCGTCAACGTACATCGCATGTTGGCGAGAAGATCCTCACGCAATGTCCTTTTTCTTGCGGGCTTTGTCGCCTACTTCCAGGTGCAGTAGCGAAGCTGGTAGAGCGAGGCATCATGACCAAGCGTTTCAGAGCAGCAGTGATCGGCGGAAGTGGTTACGGCGGTGCCGAGTTGATTCGCCGTTTGTTGCATCACCCCGAAGTCGAACTCGTGCGCGTCGCGTCAGTCGACTTCATTGGCGAGCCGCTCGGAGCCGTGCACCCGAACCTGGAGGGTCAATCGGACCTCGTGTTCGAAGGCATCACGCCTGGCGAGGCGGCCAAAGGCATGGATGTCGTCCTGCTCGGACTTCCGCACAAAGTGAGCGCGACGAAGATGCCCGAGCTCATGGCGTCGGGCGCGCGCGTCGTCGACCTCTCCGGCGACTTCCGCCTCCGCGACGCCGACCTCTACAAGAAGTATTACCACGCGGACCATCCGTGCCCCGAGCGGCTGACCGACCGCAGCTTCGTCTACGGGCTGCCCGAACTCAATCGCGAGGCCATCAAAAAGGCCCGTTATGTGGCTTCTCCTGGCTGTTTTGCGACGACCATCGAACTTGCGTTGTTGCCGCTGGCTCGCGCCGGATTGCTGTCAGGCGGAGTGGAGATCGTCGCCATCACGGGTTCCTCAGGCAGTGGGATCGCGCCTTCGGCGGGTACGCACCACCCAGTCAGAGCGTCGAACTTGCGAACCTACAAGCCGCTCGACCACCAACACATCCCCGAGATCCTTCTGACGCTCGAAGGTGCGGGTGCCAAGAATCTCGCGCTGCGTTTCGTGCCTGTCAGCGCGCCTCTCACCCGCGGCATCTTCGCGACGAGCTTTGCGCACGTGCCCGAGAGCACCTCTCCAGAACAACTGAAGGCGCTCTTTTTGGAGTTCTATTCAAAAGAACCATTTGTGCGCGTGCCCAAGAAGCGTCTGCCAGAGGTCGTGGCTGTGAGTGGGTCGAACTTTGCCGAAGTGGGGATCCAACCGGGCGACGTGCGCGACGGTCTGCGCGCGGTCGCGATTTTCTCGGCGACGGATAACCTCATTAAAGGCGGGGCGGGACAAGGCATTCAGTCCATGAACTTGATGCTCGGTCTGGACGAAACTCTCACGCTCGAAGATCCCGGAGGCTGGCCGTGAGCACCGCGCAGGGGCCAGTCGTCATCAAGCTCGGCGGTGAAGTCATCCATTCAAAAGAAATGGAAGCGATCGCGGCCGATGTCGCGGAGCTCTCGAAGTCGGGTCAATCGGTGATCGTGGTCCATGGCGGCGGGCCTCAGGCCACAGATCTCCAAAAGCGACTCGGGCAGACCCCCAACATCGTGGCAGGCCGACGCATCACCGACGAAGCCACTCTCGAAGTCATGAAGATGACCGTGGCGGGCAAAGTGAATGTCGACCTCTGCGCGAAGCTGTATGCCGCGGGCGCACGCCCTGTTGGATTGCACGGCGCAAGCTCTGGAGCAGTGGCAGCCCAGAAGCGGCCGCCGAAAGTCGTCGCAGGCGCGGGTCCCGATCCGATTGATTTTGGATTCGTTGGCGATGTCACTGGAGTCAACCACGAGCTGCTCGATCTTCTTTTGAAAGGACATTTTGTACCAGTCGTGGCGTGCCTGGGATGCGACGAGGCTGGCAACCTCTTCAACATCAACGCCGACATCGTGGCCAACCAAATCACTCT
>JAYVXK010000528.1:0-17995 GCA_043785265.1 Myxococcales bacterium
GGGCATCGTGTCGAAGACGATGGTGCCGATCGCGATCATCATTTGCATCACATTCGGGGCATTCTTTCTCAAGCCTTCTGACATCGACGCTCGGCTCTGCTTGACGATAACAGCCCTGATTTCAGCCGTCGCGCTGCAGTTCACTGCGGCGACCGAGTTGCCTCCTACTGGATCGTTGTTGCTGCTCGACAAGATCTACATCCTCAGTTACGTGGCCATCCTCGCCGTGACCTTCTGCTGCATTGGCGCGAACCGGTATCTGCACGCGGAGCGCCCCGAGGCGGCTGCTCGGGTCGACAGACGGGGGTTCGGTCTGGTTGCGGGCGGGTACTTCGGATGCCTCTTGTTCTTCGTCTTGAGTGCCCGATGAGTCGCATCTACCTCGTCGTCGCGCTGGTCATCGCATTCATGTGCGTGCCGCTCCGCGCCAGTGCCGAAGGCGCGCCTCGGAGCGTCGCAGTCGGCACGTACATCAACCAAATCTACGGCATCGACATCAAGAACGGCCAGTACACGGTCGACTTCTACATTTGGTTTCGATGGGAAGGTGACGACCTCAAACCCCTCGACTCTTTCGAGATCTCGAGCGGGCGCATCACCTCGAAGACGGGCATCGAGAAAAAGCAGCTTGGCCCAAAGAACTACACGTCCGCGCGCATCATCGCCACGATCACCAAGTACTGGGACCTCAAGCGCTTCCCGTTGGACGGTCACACGCTCACCATCGAAATCGAAGACGCGGAGCACGACACGCGCACGCTGCTCTACGAAGAGGACCGCGACAACATCGGCGTGAGCCCAGACCTTCAGGTCCCAGGCTGGGTGGTGACGAAGACGAATGCAGAGGTCGAGCGGCACGTCTACCACACCAACTATGGGGACACTTCGTTCGCCACGAACAACGAGTCCAACTACTCCCGATACCGGTTCATGATCGACATCGGCCGGGCTGGTTACGGTCGGTTTCTCAAAGTCTTCTTTGGTCTGTTCATCTCGGTGTTGATCTCTTGGTGCGCCTTCTGGGTGCGGCCCAAAGAGTCCAGTCCGCGGGTGAGCCTGGGAGTTGGCGCCACCTTCGCTGCTGCCGCCGTCACGGTCACGATCAACAACTCTCTGCCAGACACGAACTCGGTCACACTCGCCGACAAGCTCATCATGCTGACACTCGGGATGATCGTCTTGTCTGTCGCGGAGACCATCGTCGCGCTCACGCTCTTCGCGGCAAACAACGAGACCAGGCAACTGCAGATCGATCACGTCTGCCGCTGGCTCTTTCCTGCGGCCTACGTCATCGTGCTCGTGATCATCGTGAGTTGAATTACTTGGGGATGCTTCCGTAGGTCTTGAGGACTTCGTCAACGAGGGCCTGATCCGGCTCGGTCGTCTTCCCAGTCTCGCGTGCGCTCTGGTAGTTCCGCTCGGTCTCTGCGACGTTTGCCTCGGCGCCTTCGACTGCATGCGCCGTGTGCTGATACGTCAGAGCGAGCATGACCACCGCGACCACCCCAAGAAGCACCGCGACCAGCCACGGCTCGCGCCGACGCAAGAGCAACGCGATGGAGGCGAGTACGATCCCCAGCTCCGCCGCAAGCTGGGCATGCTCGTATTCCTCCTGCGCATGGGAGTGCGCGGTCACGAGTGGATCATAGGCATCGACCCAGAGCTTGGCCGCTTGCGACTCTGCCAGGTATCGATTGACCGAGTTCGCGATCATGACCATGTCGCTCGCTCGTACCTTGGAACTGTCGGCGATGGCGTGCAGTTGCTGCAGACTCAAGACTGCGTCGCGATGCTTGATGTCCTGTGCCTGGTACTTGGCGTGCGCGTGCTGCTGCTCCACCAAGTATTGAACGAGCTCGGTACGCTCGTAGCCAACCCGGGCCGCCGCGAAAGCGAGCAGCACGCCAAGGATGGCCATCGTGATTCCGATGCGCATCGGAAGCGGGTTGCCGTCCGCGGGTCCGTGCGCTGAACCGTGACCGGCATGCCCAGCGTGCTCTGCGCGCTCGAGGGATTCTGTCGCATGTGCCATGGGTGCGTCCTCTAACACAGGCCTCCGGTGATCTCCGCTCCCGTCCCCGTCCCCGCTCCCGCCCCCGCTCAGTTCTCCTCTTCCCCCATGACCATGGGGGAGGTCGGGTGGGGGCTCCGGCACGGAACAAGCACTTGGATCCTCACGAACCCCGGGGGCCACATGTACGTCCAAGGCGAGCGAGTTGGTGATTGCTGCGGCGAAGCTCCTGCGTCGAGCGCGGTCTGCGCGAGTTCGGCCCCCTCGAATGTCGGCAACCTGCCAGCCGACGCTCCGACGCTGAACGATGACATCGAGTTCAGTTCAGTCCTCGTGCCCAGTCAACCACCTCCGGCGAGACCCGCTGTCGTTCTTGAATTGGCCGACCGGAAGTTCTCTGAAGCAGAGGCGACGACAACGCCGTTCGTGCCGCTGCCCGAGGAGGATCGGGTCACGACTGTTCCGCTGGTGCCTGCCGATTTTGACAGCAAACGCACGGCCAGTTTCGATTCGAGTGAGCTTGAAACGCTCGTCAATGCTTCGCGCGTGGCGATGCGTCCACCACCACTTCCGGCCCCGGTTCCACCAGCGATCGTGGCGAAGCAAGCGCCGATCATCATCGTCGTTCCAAAACGCGTGACCGCGTCGGCGCCGCGTGAGTCACTGCCCTTTCCGCTTCGAGTTCCACACCGTCATCGGTCTCTCTGGCTCATCCCATTCGCGGCAGCAGCACTTGCCGCCGCATTGCTGGCGCCGCGCGACTCACCAGGCAAGTCGGATGTGGCAGCGAAGGCTCTGGTCGAGCGTGTTCCCTCGGAAAAACCCAGGGTCGCCATTCATGCTGACCTGAGCGCGAACGCCACAGCAAATGCGCCACTCGTCGCGGCTGACCCAGCTCCACCGAGTAACGAGGCGCTCCTCCGACGCGCGGACGTCGCTGCGCGTACGGGCGACCTCAAGCAGGCGACAACTCTCTATCAGCAGGTCCTCGCGAGCGACCCTACGAACTCGGAGGCGCTCTGCGGTGTGGCAGACCAAGGTCTTGCGGACAGCGACTTCGACAAAGCGTCCGATGGATATCGCAGAGCCCTCACGGCCAATCCGTCGTACCTCGCTGCCTGGGTCGGACTGGGAGACACGCAGTGGATCTCAGGCGACAAGATTGCGGCGGAGACAACCTATCGCGACATCGTCAGCCGATTCGCACCGGACCTGGTTCCACCCTACATCCGGCGACGAGCGGCAGAATCCGTCCCGTAGTCGCTCAGTCATCGAAGCTGTCTGGCCCTTCGCGCCAAGGCGTGTTTCAGCCTTCTTCTGCTGCTGCCTTCTGCTTGCGCAACTGCGTGCGCTCGACGGCGTCCAAACGGACCTCCGCCTCTGCGCGGAATGCGCTCAGGTTGCGGGCGAATGCTTCGATGCCAATTTCCTTCTTGAGGTTGACCCGGAAGTCCGCCTCGGCTTTTGCCCTATCTTTGGTCGTGTCGCGATTCTGGCTCATCACGATCAGCGGTCCTTGAAGAGCGATGAGGATCGACAGCGCCAAGTTGTAAAAGGCATACGGGTAGGCATCGAATTTTACGCTCGGCTGCTGGTTGATGATCGTCCAGCCAAGCGAGAGGGTGATCACGAAGAGGATGAACATCCAGCTTCCGTTCCACCTGGCCACCCGATCGGCCAAGCGTTGTCCCCACGTCAGGTTGTCTTCGATCTCTTTGACGACGTTGGTTGCTGCGCGCTGACTCAGCATCGCGTTCGTCTCTCGGAGCCTCTGGGCCATCTCGCTCAAGATACCGAGTGCGGCGCTTCGTGAGACCGTGAGCTGCGCCGTGAACTCTTCGCGTGTGAGTTTGAGCAGGACCGCGTCTACCAATACTTCCACACTGGCAGATCGCGGCTTGTCGTCGAAGAGTGACAGCTCGCCGAAGTATTCTCCCGTCCGCAGATCCTTCAGCACGACGCGCGACAAGCCTTCTTCTTCGGAACCAAGGTAGACCTGGACCGCGCCAGACAAGACGATGTACATGGATGCGCCGGCGTCGCCCTTGACGAACACTTTCTCGCCAGCGCTCAGGGTGACGTGTTCGAGTCGCTCTGCGAGGGCATTTCGGTCGTCGTCGGACAGGCCGTCGAAGAGCGGTACGCCAGCGAGCAGGTCCCCGTAGCTCATCGCGGACTCATCGTCGCCTGCAAGCACGCCGAGATCAAGAGCTCAAAGACGGCGCTCATGTAACAGGCGGGACTACGGTGAGAAGGTGATGGGGTAGACGACTGTCACGATTCCGTTCTCTGGTTGAGGAAAACTCAGCGTACGGAAACCCCTCACGACACATTGAACGACCGCCTGATCGGGCAGATCGGATCCGCCATCGGAAGCGACGCTCACGACACCAGCGCGATCGATGACGAACTTCACCGAGACTTTGCCTGCGAGCTTGGGGTTGGTGCGCAGACCATTTTCATAACAGAGGCGAAACCGACCGGAATTCTGCCTCGTGATGCGCTGTATGACCTCTGGAGGCAGTGAACCGGTCACTGTGGTTTCCCCCAATATCACTGCGGGGAGTTTGGGCGCATCAGCGACGCCCCAGCCCTGATTGAACGGACGAAAAGAAGATGTGGAGGAAGGCAACGCGGCGGTCGTCGTGCCGCAGACTGGGTCGACTTGGAATGCGATCGTCTGGTGCGGAGGAATGATTCCACCGACGGGATGAAGCGCAGCCGCCGCCATGACAAGGGCATCGTGGAACTTTGGGGTTCCACCGATCACGAAGCCGCCGCACGCGCCGCCGCAATCCGCCTTGAGGGCCTCGGCCAGTGTGGACAAAGTGACTGCGCGCGACGCTGGGCAATCGACAGCAAGCGGCGGCGCGCCACCAATGGGCGCAGCGAGGCCTCCGCCCCAGGGGGAGGTGGATGCATTCGGATCGCCAAACACGCCGTGCATCCCGAACTCGCTGGCATCTTTCCCAGCGTTCGCGCGGCCTGGGTTCGTGAGGCGCTCTCCCCACCCGCCACTCGCGTTCCACAGCTCGACGACCGGAGGTGGAACCGGGTCGTCGGGTGCGTCGTCTGGTTTTGGCGGTGGAGGGACAGAAACATTGATGACGGCCGTCGCGTCTCCGGCACGCACCACCATGGCGTTCGGGTATCCGGCAAAAGCGAGTGTCATGATCACACTGGCTCCGTCGGCGAAGGCGATGTCGTCGGGGAGAGTCACATCAGCACCAGGGACGAAGTCTTGACTGGGATGGATCGACTTCCAGTGCTCTTTCAATCCCTTGGCCCAGGCAAAAACGGTCTCCACCTTCTTGATCTTCCCCCCGGATTCCAGATCCGTGCGGGGGCTCACGCGCGAGCCGTTGATGCTCACCTGCTGCGCGTCCACGACTACCTTGGGTGCTTGAAGTGCTTGGCCCACGGTCTCACCGTTGTCGATCCGCTTCTGCTCCTTCAGGAGATCGTCTCGGGTGACGAGATCGGCAGGTTGGTCGTCCACTCGCTTCGACTTGCAGTTGACGAGCGACAACACGACGAGCGCCAAATGCAGAGAGCGAAGTCTCATCCGTCGTTCGTATGGTGGGACCTGACAGGCGTCAACACGTGTGGAGGACGTGAGGCGATGGGTTCGGAAGTAAACTCGTCACGAACTTCCCACATCGCCGAGCTGAACTTCTAGTTCGAGCAGGCGACGATGGTCCTCGACGCGTTCGAGCATCGACTTGCGCAAGAGAGGATCTTGTATGCGCTGTGCGCGCGAATGCAGCAGCTGCAGAGGATGCACTAGAGCGGCTCGCGCGTCGGCGACACGGCCAAGCGCGATCAACGCCTCGACGAGGACACGTCCTGCCAACAAATCGCCAACCTGGACGCCACCGAGCCGTCCGGCGAGATCGAGGGCGGCGGTTGCCACTTCGTATGCACTCTCTGCATGCCCACCTGCGAGCTCGGCTTCTGCGAGCGACGCGAGCGCGTAGAGCTTGGGAACATCCGCTGGCGCCCCAGCCACGCCCGCGCGCGCCACGCGGGCGGCGCCTTCGACATCGCCCAGCCTAAGGAGGATGCGAGCGAGACACGCCTGCGCGGTCGTGCGAAGTCGCGGAGCTCCTGAAGCGGCTTCATCTACCAATGCTTGCTCGATGTCTCGCGCTTCTTCGAGCCGACCTAGAGACATCAGAACGTAGCCGACGTTCTGGTCGATCGTCATGACTGCCGGTGCCAACCCCTGGCGGGTTGCCTCTTCGCGCGCTTCCAGCATGCGTTCCAGCGAGGCTTCGTATTGTCCGAGTTGACCGAGCGCGAAGCCAACGTTTTGCATGTTGAAGACTCCAAAGCGCCAGTCACCTGCGCCGGCAGCGTGCCGCATGCCGTTATACGCGGACGCAAGCACCTGCTCGTAGCGTCCCTCGCGGAACGCAGAGGCGGCGCGCGCGTGGAAGTGTTGCATGGCGAGCACCGGGTCGCGCTCGAGCATCTGGTCGGTGACGTGCTCGTCCGCGCGGGCCAGTAGCAAGGCGGAAATCGGATCGGGAGCAGCCATCGTGATGCTACTGACGGACTGGTTGACCGCGAGAAGCCAGGCTCGTCGCGTTGCGTCGGTGGGTGCGACTTCTGCGAGGCGATGAGCCACCGACAAGAGGGCTTGGGCGTGACCAAGCAAGGCAGACGAGAACAACGCCACGCGTGTTGCGTCGAGCCAGTGCGCACTTCCTTCATCGAGGATGTCGAGCGCCCTCAGTGCCGCCTTCTCGGCCTCCGCTGTGTCGCCGCGCCAGCGATACGCCTCGGCTTCGAGGAGAAACAACGAGCCCTCAGCCAGTCCAGAAATTCCGATGGAGCGCGCGCGTGCAGTTCGCGAGAGCGCGGTCAGGAAATCGCCCGAGTCGAGCGCCTGCGAGGCGCTTCGCACCAGATGCGGAACTGCGCGCTCGGGCCGATCGCAACGTGCAAAGTGCTCCGCGAGAATCGAAGGATCGACATTGCCCTTCGGTTCGAACCACTCGCCCGCCAGGCGATGCCCAAGCGCGAGGTCGTCAGAGGTGAGCATCGCGAGAGCTGCGTCTTTGACGACCGAGTGTCGAAACGCCAACTCTTGCTCGCCCGCGTGACGCGAGGTTGCGCGCCGTGTGACGATCTCTTTTGACTCGAGGATGTCGAGCTGCGCGCCCACACTGATCGACAGGAGGTGCTCCACGCCCGAACGCCAGAAGATCTCGCCGAAGACGCTCGCCGCGCGCAGCACACGTCGCGACTCGGGATCGAGAGTCTCCAACCTGCCTTGGACGATCGCGACGGCTGCTGTAGCCGAACGGTCCTCGTGTCCTTCGGCGTGCGCGCGGACGAGTTCCTCTAGAAGGAGAGCCTGCCCGCCCGCGCGCGCGACGATGCTCGCGATGACGTCTTCGGTGGCTTCGCCTAGCGCCCCGCGGACCAGCTTCTCGCAGGCCTTCTTCGATAGCGCGCCGAGCGGAACCGGAACCGCTCGCTCGATGATGGCCACTGGCAAGACCTCACGTGCTTCGGGTCGGCCTGCAGCGAGCACGCACAACGCGGAGTCAGAGAGGACGGAGAGGGCTTCGTGCACGAGGCGAAGGCTGGGCACGTCTGCCCACTGCACGTCATCGAGTGCGATCAGCAGGGCCTTCGCGGCGCACTCGGCACCAATCCAGTCCAGCCACGCGCTGCGAATCTGTTCTGTCATCAGGCGTGGGTCCGCACGTGCGCCCAAGACCGGCCGGCTTGGGTCACCTCCAGTGACGCCCGCCGCTTCACCTAGGAAGTCCGCGACGCGATCGACTTCGCGCCGCTGCAAATGCCTCGCGACACGCGCGCGCAATTTTTGTTTGCTCGACTCGGCGTCGTCACCTGCTTCGATTTCGGCTGCGCCGCGGACGACCTGCGCCAGCAACGCATAGGGCGAGCCCGAACTCATGGCATCAGAGACCGCGTGAAAGACCTGTGCGCGCGATCCCACGCGCGCGACGATCTCGCGCAAGAGGCGAGATTTGCCCATTCCAGGCAACGCGGTCACGAGAGCTACGCGAGAGACTTGCTCCGCCTCACACTCCACGAGGAGCGCTTCGAGCGTGACAATCTCGCGCTCACGTCCGACGCACGCGGTGATGTGTCCGAGGAGGCGACCCCCATCGCCAGAGTCGACTCGAGTGCCACGTAGCTCGAGACCCAGCCTGTGTGGAACGACGACGAAGTTCCGGTCGAGAAGACCAGCCGTCGTGTCGTCGACGATGACACACTCGCGCTCCCCCGCGGCCACGAGTCTCGCGACCAACGCTGTCGACGCGTCGAACACATCCGCTCCCCCGCCGCTTGGTGTCACACCGGTCCCGCTGGACTGACCGGAATCGACCACCGCACGCCCAGTCACGACGACGAGCGGCGGACCATGGAGCGCTGTCCGCAGTTCGAGAGCGCACCGCGCGGCGAGAGCGGCTTGATCAGTCGCGCTGCCGCGGTTGGTGATGGCCACGACCAGCATGCCGTTCGCGAGCACCTCGCACACGGCTTCGTGTCGACGGGCGATCGTGCGAACAGCAGTCATGCCAACATCAGTCTGGTCGGCTACCACGGTCGCTTCGGGGTCGAGCGGCGTCGGCGCAAGAATGAGACTGACCAGGCGCCGCTCAGTGAGTGTGAGCCGCTCGGGCCCGACGGGCGCACGTCGATCGCCGTGCGCGCGCTCGGACAAGACGCGAAGAGCCTCTGCAGCGGCCGATCCGTTGGGAACCCGCTTGGCCGGATCCTTGACCAGAAACGATTGAACCACCCGCTCGACGTCCGGGTCGATGCCCGCCACCAGTCCGCCGAGCAGAGGTGGATCGTCGAGGACGATCTTGGCGAGTATCGCGACCGGATTGTCTGCGTCGAACGCGTTCCGCCCCGTGAGACACCGATACACCAGGCACCCAAGCGCAAATACATCCGACGTCGGGTCGATGTTGCGCGCGCCGCGAGCCTGCTCCGGTGACATGTAGGCTGGGGTTCCGACAATCACTCCAGTCATCGTGATCGCGTCGTTCTGACGAACGCGCGCAACTCCAAAATCGACGAGCACCACCCGTTCGAGATTGCCTTCACGCAGGATGAGATTGCTCGGCTTGACGTCGCGATGGACAATCCCTTTTGCGTGCGAATGGCCGAGCGCATCCGCGACGTGGAGAACCAACGTGAGGGTCTCGCCGATGGTGAGTGGCTGCCTCGCGATGCGCCGCGACAGCGTCTCGCCTTCGATCCACTCCATCGCGAGAAATGGCTCACCTTCTGGTGTCGTCCCATGACCCAGGTAGCGGACGACATGCGGATGATCGAGCTGCGCGAGCGCCCGACCTTCGCGAAGCAAACGCTCGGTAGTATCGTCACTGGCGGTCCGCACGACCTTCAACGCTGCGGGCGCGCCAGTCGTGCGGTCGAGTGCCTGATAGACCTCGCCCATTCCGCCAGCAGCAGCGCGACGCTCGATCTCGAAGCGCTCCCCGATGACAGTCCCCGGTTGCATGTCACTATCCAGGCTATCAAAGACGGAAGAGCGGACGTGCCCAGATTGCGGAGGGGAAGCGAACGGGAAGGCCTCAGAGCGTGGAGCCGCCACCGAGTGACGCGGGGGGTGCCCCCAGTAGCTTTGCGTGCGCGCGTGATGCGGCCGCGCGAACCGCTGCGTCGTCTTTGCCGAGAAGTTCCGTCAGCGATGTTGCGAAACCGTCTCGATCGAAGAAGCCAACGTTCCAGGTCACGGCGATGCCAAGTTCGCGCTCCAGTGCCGCAAGCGCGAGCTTCTCTGCGCCGGTGTCATGGTCCAGTTGCAGCACCGCCAGTGTGAGCGCGACGCTGTCTTGTACTTCCGATAGCGCGCCCAAAACGATGCTCACGTCTTGACTGCCCAAGTACGGTGCGTCGGGCCCGGCGAGATCGTGGAGAGCTTGCTCATCGAGTTTGAGAGGTGCGGCTCGCGCTGCCAGTTCACGCACATACGCGCGCTCCTTGACCGCCGCCACCATCTCCGCCAAGTGCGAAAACCCACGTCGATAGGAAGTCTGGTCGAGACGATCGTCGATGGCCAAGATCTCCTTGGCGTCGATTTCGTTGTCGCGCTTCTGCATGCCCAGCCGCGCGGCCGCGCTGAGTGTGATGCCCTGCGACTCGCGCGGTGGCTTGGCTTCCATCTGCCGCAAACGCTCGTATGCGTCGTGACGCGCTTTGAGTTGATCTGCGATGAACGTGGCATCGATGTCGTTGAGGCCCAGCTTCGGCAGCAGATCACTGCGGAGCTTGGCGCCGAACGCAGCGTTGAGTTTGCCTTTGGCCGAGAACTCGGACGGACTGTCGTCGAACAGAGTGAAGACGCCGCTCTTGCCCAGGGTAGGCACGATATGGCTGATCGCCCACGAACCCATGTCATCGAGGGAGATCACCACGAGATTGAGTGCCGGGTCGTAGTACCACTCGAAGTTCTCGTTCAGGTTGAGCGAGTCGAGTCGCCTGGCCAGTACGGTGTGGATGTGCAGCGAGCCGATGCCGTACTCGCTGCGTTTGGGAACGTAATACCCCAGCACCCAGACACGATGAACGTAGTCTTCTTCCTTCACGTAGTAGGTCAGGCAGGCCGGCAGTTGTTTCCGCGCAAGAAGATCGTTGAGTGAGGAGATGGCTGCGGTGAGCGCCTTTTCAGCGTCTGGTGCCAAGATGTCGTCTGCGTTGGCGAGATCGTAGGCGCGATCCGTGACCGCGGTTAGCTGGGCAAACGCGTCGTCGCCAATTTGCTTTTTGACCCGAGACGAGAGCAGGTTCGTGCGCGCAGAGTCGCTCTTGGCGCGGTCCTTTTTTGCGAGAGCCGAGATGTAGTCGGTGAGCGATTCGCTCAACGCGCTTCCCAGCGGCGAGCTGACGAAGCTCTCTTCGGGTGTGGGGCGAAACACGATGGCGAACCCAGCCACTCCCCCCAGAACCAAAACCACGAGCAGTGCCGTGGTGACTGGCCAAAAGGCCTTTTTTCGCAGGGGAAACTGCAGCTTGAGAGACGAGAACTTCGTCTGGACTGCCGCGGCATCATCGAGTGCGAGGCCTTCCACCTTCGCGGCTGCCACGAGAAACGCAACCCGAAGAACGTGTGCCTCCCCGAGCGCGGTCGCCTTGTCGCCCAGAAGAACAGTGGCCTTCTCGGTGGCTCTGCGAGCGTTGGATCGGATGCTCCTGCGGAGAAACGGATCGAAGATCGAAGCGGCTCCCTGGACGGCTTCCAGGATGCCCTCCTCTTCTGCACGGACCAGGCAGTAGAGTTCGGAGCTCATGGCAAGAATCCTTTGAGCGTGATCGCGGCGACCGAACCGTCGTCCCCAATGCGGACCAAGCGGAGCCCAGACTTCAACCCGATCTTGTAGAGGGCGTAGTTCGACGCTTTGATCCAGAGACGGGGCGAGCCTTGAAGGTCATCTCCTTCCAAGCGCGCATCGAAGATCGACTCGGAGAGAACTTTCGGCGGCTCCGTGGAGTTGTCCATCGAGCGAACCACGAGCGCGCCATCGACCGCAATCACCTCTGCCACCTTGAGCTTCGTCTTCCACTCATCGCACCACTCTTGCGGTGCATCGCTGACTGCGGTCCATCCATCTCCGTGTCGCCGATAGATGCTCTCGCCACCCGCGCGTTTGGCTCGAACGACGAGGTCCGAGTCGCTACGCACGCATCCCTGGAGCTCGAGCGAGACGCCGTCGTCCAACTTCCAGCTCGCAGGGTCGATGACCGAAGGCGGCCCAAGCGGATCGGTTGCCGCGAGTGATCGCGCAATGATCTTGCCGGATTTGTCAGAAAAGACGAGAGCGTCGTCGAGCACCAAGAGAGAGTTCAGGTAGCCGTTCCATGCCGGGAGCGTGACTGGTTTGCGCTCGACTTCTCTCTTGCCAGCTCCCAAACGAAACGAGATGAAGTTCTCGCTCGAGGCTTCGGACGCAAGGTCGGCTTTCATGATGACATTGGCGAAGCCGTCGGGCCGCGAGTATCCACCGACCAGGTAGTAACCAAAGTGCGGCACCAGTTCGACTCCGTCGCTCAGGCGTCGCACTCCGCTCGCGGTCAGGAACGGAGACCCAGCCCCCGATCCGAAGAGCTCGAAGTCGAGCCCCGAATACGCCACCGAGGCGCACTCAGCTGGGCTCTTGCCGTTGAAGACACACCAGACAGACGAAGAGTTCGAACCTTCCCTCGGAGCTGCGAACACGATGTCGATCGTGTTTTGCGAAACTCTACTTCCGGACAGCTGGTCGACGAAGTGCGGAACAGGACCCGCCCCTCGGAGCGCACTCATGTTCGTCGCCACGACGGGTTTGGGTGGTGCAGCGACGTCCGTAGGATCGACGAAGTCGACTGACTCGGTCTGTGCCGCCTTGTAGAAGTCCCGGAGGATTCCAGGGAACACTTCTGTGTTGCGGTACCCATCACCCGCCGTGCCATCACGCAGCGCGCGCGAGTAATATCCGACGTCTTTCTCGCCTTCTTTCATGTCGCCGACTTCTTTGAGCATGTCGGTGTAGGCGATCATGGGATCGATGCAGCGAATCGGCCATTGCTTGGCGGTGTCGCGAGGCTGGTCTTCGCCCGAGCTCAGCGCAGCCCCCAGCTCGATGGATCGGAACAAGGGATAGGGATCACTGCCTGGGGCAGGTGGTTGACCCAGAAGACACTTGTTGAGGCGGCTCCACGCGAGCACGCGCTTCCGGTTCGCTTCTCGCGTGTTCATCACGAACGAAGCCCCCACCATGAGCGCGAGCACGGATGCTCCTGCAGCGACCACGATTGCAGCCGTGCGACCTCGGCGTTTCTCGGCTGCAAGCATTTGCCCCATGGCATCGGCCTGGACGTTGGACTCGGCTGCGACGACCACTGGAGCGCTTGGTGGCTTCTGTGGCTGGGAGGGCCGCTGCTGCTGCGGGTTCGATGCAGGAACTTCCGGTCGTGGAGTGAGCGGTAGTGTGGCTTCGACCGCGGGGGAAGGTCCAGCTGCCGCGAGAGTGACGAGAGTGTCCCGCTCCGGCTTGCGACCGTAGAGCTCGATGCTCAGCGATTCGAGAGCGACCCGCATCGCCGTGGCATCGTGCCAGCGCGCGCTCGCGTCGAACATGAGCGCCTTGTCCACGACGGCGGCCAACCCAGGCGGAACATCCGGAAACACTGCGGACAGCGATCGAGGGGGCGTCGTCGCTGCGCGTATCACCAGCTCCTGAGCGCTTGGTGCTTCGTGAACATAACGTCCGGTGAGAAGGACAAACATCGTGGCACCGACCGCCCAGATGTCGGTGCGGCCATCGATCTCGTTGACGCGACCCAGCGCTTGTTCCGGAGGCATGAAGGCGGGCGTCCCCATCATCATCCCAGTCTGGGTGTGATTGACGGTGGCGGAGTCTCGTAGTCGTGCGATGCCGAAGTCGAGGACCTTGAGCGATCCATCGCGTAGCAAGAAAAGGTTCTGCGGCTTGATGTCGCGATGAACGATGCCCTTGTCGTGAGCGGCCTGGAGCGCATCGAGAAGCTGGATGGCGATGGCGATGGTCTCCCGTGCCGGAACGCGCGTCACGCGCTCTCGCACTGCATCGACACTGGTTCCTTCGAGGAGCTCCATCACGAGATAGGCGCTGCCATCTTCGGCGATGTCGTCATCCACGACGCTCACTGCGGCAGGATGCTCGACACTGTTGGCGACATACCCCTCACGCAAAAAACGTTGGCGCAACTCCGCGGAGAGCGAGAGTTCGGGATGCAGAATCTTCACCGCATAACGCTTCCGTACGCGATGAGTCGCCGCATACACCGCGGCCATCCCGCCCACTCCAATGAGTGCGTGCAGCGTGTACTTGCCTCGCAGGGTAGTCCCAACCCGAGCCTGCCAGCGCGCTAGCTCCTCCGACACGTACGAGTCTCCCTCACGATGCCAGCCGTACCTCAGCAGCTGCGTCCCCGCAAGCGACCGCAAAATGGGAACGGCGACGGGACGCGAGCCGCGACAGGGTGGCGACGCATGCGAAGACCTACTAAGACGAGGAGGATGTCGCGCACGTTCGCGCCCGATTCAGTGGCCCCTCGAGAAGCACTTGCACGTCTGCGTGAAGGCAATGAGCGTTTCAGGTCTGGCGACGGCAGCGCGTTTCGTCGCTGGCATCCAGGGCTGGTCGACGGGCAGGCTCCGTTCGCTGTCGTCCTTGGCTGCTCCGATTCACGCGCCCCCGCCGAGTACGTCTTCGATCAGGGGCTGGGCGACTTGTTCGTCATCCGTGTAGCCGGCAACATCATCGCTCCGTCGCTCGTCGGTTCGGTCGAATTCGCAGCGAGCCAGTTCGGCACACGCCTGGTGGTGGTGATGGGGCACACCCAGTGCGGCGCGGTTGACGCCACGGTCCACGCGCTCGAACTCGGCGGCACCCACGAGTCGAGAAACCAGCAGTCGATCGTCGACCGCATCATGCCCCATGTGCAGCACATCTTTTCGCAACCTGGCGACCACGAAACGCGACTCACGGCTGCCGTTCACGCAAACGCGCTCGCGTCCGCGCGCGAACTCCGACACGCTAGTCCTCTGCTGCAAGACCTCGTCGATCGCGAACGCATCGCGATCGTTGCTGCTGTCTACGATCTCGCGACAGGACTCGTGACCTTTCTCGAGTCGTGACGCCCTTCCCGTTGGTCACTCCTTCGCGTCGAGGAGCTCTCGCACCTTGCGCAAGAGCGCATCTGGGGTGATTGGCTTCTGGAGAAAATGGATACCCTCCTCGATCATCCCATGGTGGAGAACGGTGTCCTGGGTGTAGCCCGAGACAAACAGGATTCTCATCTTCGGCCGCATGAGCGCGAGGCGTTCGGCGAGCTCGCGCCCGCTCATGCGAGGCATGACCACGTCGGTCAGCAACAGATCGATCTTGGCCGCGTGCTGCTCGCAAACCAGAAAGGCTTCGCCTCCGTTTTGCGCGTCGAGCACGTGGTAACCGTTGCGGCGCAGAATCGTGCGAGTGACGATCCGTACTTGCTCTTCGTCTTCGACCAGAAGGATGGTCTCCGAGCCATGCAATGTGGCTGGGGCGAGTGAGAGCGCACTGGCTGGGTCTGCAACATGTTCCGTTCGCGGGAAGTACACCTTGAACGCTGCGCCGCGGCCAGGTTCGCTGTAGGCCCAGATGTGTCCGTGGCTCTGCTTGACGATGCCGAACACCGTCGACAAACCCAGACCAGTCCCCTTGCCCTGTTCTTTCGTCGTGAAGAATGGCTCGAAGATGCGTGCGCGCGTTTCGTCGTCCATCCCGACACCGGTGTCGGTCACGCAGAGCATGATGTACGGCCCAGCCTCCACACCCGGATGTTCTGCTGCGTATGCGGCGTCGAACTCGACGTTGGCGGTTTCGATGGAGAGTTTGCCACCACGTGGCATCGCGTCACGAGCGTTGACGGCTAGATTCATGACGATCTGCTCGACTTGACTGGGGTCAGCGAGCACCATGCCAATGGCGCGAGGCGCGATCAGCGAAAGCTCGACGTCTTCGCCGAGGAGGCGTCTGAGCATCTTCTCCATTCCAGAGACGACCTGACTGATGTCGAGGACTCGCGGCTGCAACATTTGTCGACGACTGAACGCCAGCAGTTGCCGAGTGAGATCGGTCGCACGCTCCCCCGCGCGGCGCACTTCCTCGATGTCTGCTCGAACTCTATCCCCAGGCTGCAGCTCTGCGAGGACGAGAGTCGTATAACTCAGGATGACTGACAGGAGGTTGTTGAAGTCGTGCGCCACGCCTCCCGCGAGCACGCCGATCGCTTCCATCTTTTGCGCTTGGTGAAGATGCTCCTCGGCGCGCCGCAGCTTTTGCTCTGTCTTCCGCTGCTGGGTGAGATCTCGTGCAATCTTGGAGACACCGACGATCACTCCACTACCGTCGCGAATCGGGGACGCTGTGATGTCGACTTCGAGTACGACGCCGTCCTTCCGAACACGCTGCGTGATGTAATGCTCCACTGGCTGGCCGCTGACGATGCGCGCGCGAAGGCGCTTCTCGTCACCCACGAGATCGGGCGGCATCAGCAGGGCGATCGAACGACCGAGGACCTCGCTCGCGGTCCACTGGTAGACACGCTCGGCCCCTGCGTTCCAGCTCGTGATCAGACTGTCGAGGTCCTCGCTGCTGATGGCATCGTCGGAAGACTCGACGAGCGCTGCGAGGCGGTTCTGCACTTCGTTGGCGCGCTTGCGCTCTGTGATGTCGCGAAAGTTGCACACGATGGCAGCGATCGCAGGATCGTCTAGAAAATTGCGGGCTGCGGCCTCGATCCAGCGCGTCGAACCATCTGCATGAATCGCTCGAAACTCCGCGCCAACGGAGAGACTGGGGTCCGTCACGACACCAGCCAACAGCTCCCCTAGACGCCCCCGATCGTCAGGGTGCACGAAGTCGAAGTTGTTCGCTCCCACCTCTTGCGGCGCGCGCGAGCCGACGATGCTCTCGATGGCTGGGCTCATGTAGATGGTCCTGCCGGAAGCATCGACCAGTGAGATGCCTTCGTGACTCTTCTCGATCATCGCGCGAAGTCGCGACTCCGACTGCCTGGATCGTTCGGTCTCCCGAACCGCGACAGCCTCGATCTTGCCGACCGAATCGACGCGCGTCTGCTCAGCCTCCAAGAGGAGCTGCTCGAGTTCCGCGACCCGTTGGCGAAGCGCGTCGAGCTCGTTCACGAAGCGCGACTTGGTGGCGACCCTGAGGAGGGATGTTGGAAGAGTCTGGCCACGGTAGTCGAGGGTAACACAGGCCCGTCCACCCGCCGTCGCCGTCCCCACCCGCCGTCGCCGTCCCGGCTCCCGTTCCCGTTCCCGTTCGCTCCGTTCCCCGACAACATGGTTGCGTGGTGACAACTCGGGTTGTCGAACTTCACAGTGTCGCGGAGCAAAAGGAGGCGACTTTCTCGGGTGGCCCGCGTCGTGCGTCACTTGGGGACGTGCGCAAAATTTTTGTCTTGGCGATGGTTGCGGTCTGCGTGGTCTGCGCCTGCCAGAGCGTGCCTCTCGAGGGCTCGACTCCGCCGCCGCCAATTTGTTGGGATCCGGGGATCAGACCCACCCAATCCATCGACAAGGTCGATCTGCTCTTCGCGATCGACAACTCGCGATCCATGGGGGACAAGCAAGCGCTGCTCGCGCAGGCAGTTCCCGAACTCATCGACCGCTTGCTCCACCCGCATTGCATCGATGCGAGTGATCCTTCCAATCGGAAGGATCTGGGTCCTTCCGATGCCCAGGGGAAGTGCGCACTCCCGTCGAAACCGGAGTTCCCTGCCGTGTACGACCTCCATGTCGGCATCGTGTCCTCGTCGCTGGGAGGAGGAGGCGCCGAGCAGGTGGGAGGAGTTCCGGTCTGCCCCGCGATGGCCACCGAACCAGTCTTCAAGAAGTACAACTCGCACAACGACGACAAGGGACACCTCCTCAATCGCATTCATCCAACCGCCGCGAACTCGACAGGCATCGAGGACAGCATCGCGCATGCGTTTGCAGTGGACGCCGAGGGAGGGAACTTCCTGGCGTGGCTCCCGAACGTCGACAAGAACACCGGCAAGGCCCAGCCGAACGTTCCGGGCGAGCCCGATCAGACGACCTTGGTGACCGACTTCGCAGCGCTCGTCGGAGGCGTGCAGGAATACGGCTGCGGGCTCGAAGCGCAGATGGAGAGTTGGTATCACTTCTTGATTCAGCCGGATCCGTACGATTCGATCCAAGTCGATCCTGATCCAAACGGGGGTCCTCCCAAAGCTGTTTTGAAGGGAGTCGACGCCGCGCTGCTCAAGCAACGTCATGACTTCCTGCGTCCTGATTCGCTCGTCGCGGTGATCATGATCACAGACGAAGAGGACAGCTGGAGTGATCCTCTCGCAGTCGGAGGTCGAGGCTGGGTCACGCGCGCTACAGCCTTCCCAGGCTCACCTACCGACCTCATGCCCAGGGGT
>JAYVXK010000529.1:0-1752 GCA_043785265.1 Myxococcales bacterium
GTTGTGCGCATGCGCGATCTATATCACCGCTTGCCCGTGACGAACTCCGCGAAGGTTTGCACGTCGAGTTTCGACCCGAGTACGAGCGGCGTGCGCTGATGCAGCGTCGCCGGTGCGATGTCGAGAATGCGATCGGTGCCGTTGGTTGCGGCGCCGCCGGCCTGCTCGAAAATGAACGCCATCGGATTGGCTTCGTAGAGCAATCGGAGTTTGCCGCCCGCGCTCTTCCTGTCAGCTGGATAGGCAAAGACGCCGCCCTTGATGAGCGTGCGGTGCGCGTCGGCCACGAGCGAGCCGACATAGCGATGACTGTACGGTAAGCCCGCCGCTGGATCGTCGCGCTTGATCCACGCGTTCCACTTTTGGACAGGCTCCGTCCATCGAGAGTGGTTGCCTTCGTTGATCGAATACATCGAACCGCGCTCGGGGCATCGCACGTTTGCGCGCGAAAGAAAGAACTCGCCGATGTTCGGATCGAGTGTGAACTCGTGCACGCCTTGTCCCGTGGAGAGGACCATCACAGTCGACGGACCATAGAGCACGTATCCAGCAGCGATGATGTCGCGACCTGGACGCAGTGCTTCGTTCACGGCGGGCGGCGACGCGGGGTCTTGTCGACGCAAGACGGCGAAGATGGTCCCGATGGTGGAGACGACATCGATGTTGCTCGAACCATCGAGAGGATCGAACAGCACGATGTACTTGCCCGGGTGCCCAGCCGTGCGCGCGGTGTCGAGTTCTTCGCTGCCGATGATGCCGCAATGACCGCTTCGCTCGAGGACCTTCACGAGTACGTCGTTGGCGTACTCGTCGAGCTTTTGCACTTGCTCGCCCTGCACGTTGGTCTCGCCCGTGTAGCCGAGCATGTCGGCGAGCCCCGCTTGGCGCACGCGCGAAAGGATGATGCGAATCGCCAGCGAGATGTGACTGAGCAGCGACGTGAACTCGCCAGTGGCACCAGGCGCGGCGCGCATTCCGGCGAGCACGTGATCGCGGAGCGTGGTCCCAACGACGGGGGCGACCGCGGGCGGAATGTGAGAGACGCTATCAGTCATGGCGTGAGCCTCGCTTTTGTTGACTGCGAGGAGCAAGAGGCAAGGTCGTCACTCTGAAATGAGTGGCGACTATTCTGCTCGAAACGACAGGAAGCTTTGGCTTCATTTGGAGTACAACGGCTGAGCAACTTACAGTCACTTACACCGTAAGTTTTCTTGAAAGGTCATTTTCCTATGATTCGTGCAATCTCGACCCTCGCTTTCGGTCTCGTTTTAGCGGCCTGCAGCAGCGCCGGCGCACCCAACCCTCCTGCAGACGCGAGCACGCCTGCGAGCAACGGGGTGACGGCGTGCGGCAACTTTGGCGGTTCGCCCAAGCAGTGCATCGCGGGTCAATACTGCAGCGACCAAACGCTCTCCACGTGCGACCTCGGTTGTCTGAGCGACGTCAATTGCGCGAGCAATCAACAATGCGACAAGACGGGTGCGGGCGGCCAGATCGGCGGTTGCCACAACAAAGTCCCGACAGAAAAAGACTGCGTCACTTTCGTCAGCAAGTGCAAGGCGTGCAACACCACCCTCACCGACCAACAGTGCCAGCAAATGTGTACGGGCGTGAGCGCGGCATGCGTCAGCTGCATCAACACCTCGAACTGCGGAACTGCCTGCACGAGCCTCTGCCAGTAGGTGGATCACCGCGCGGGTTGCGTGAGTCGTGCTGTCGGGGGTAGCTTCGCTTCCTTCATTTAGGAGCTCC
>JAYVXK010000530.1:0-5973 GCA_043785265.1 Myxococcales bacterium
GTCCTCGTTTCTTGTCGGCCCCTGAGTGACGCGCCTGTGTCGTGCGCGAGCGACAAAGACTGCAACCCGGCACCGTGCGGGCCTTGCGGCGCGGGGACGCCGATCACGCGGGCGATGATGCAACAGGAGTGCGTCGTCAACCCGTGCAGTGAGACCTCCGCTGTGTGCTCGGTGCACGCGTGCGTCGTCAAGTCCTCGCCCGCGTCGGCGGTCGCTTCCACCCTTCCGACTGCCTCGGAGATCACGTCCGCCGCGCCGCTCGACGCGAACGCGTGCACGACAGACGCCGACTGCGTCGTAGCCACGTTCGCGGATTGTTGCGCATGTTGCGGTCGCGTGCCCTACGGGACGAACAAACGTGCGCTCGACCAACGGATGGTGCCGTGCGCGAGAGTCCACTGCGCGCCCGTGACGAACTGCGAGTGCAAGCCGACAGAGCCCGCCGAGAACTTCCGTGCGGTCTGCACGAATGCCGCGTGCGCCGCGGTTCACAAATAGCGTTCGATCAGGGCCGCCGAGCGACCACCTCGCTGTTGCAGGTGCCCAATCCACCCATCAGAAAGGCGCACTCATGATCGCGAGTTCGGGCATGAATGCGAACGTCGAACCGTTGCCGAACGGTAAGGTGATCTTGAAGGGCGCGATCATGAGGGCGAAACGCGGCGTCCCGATGCGTATGCCGACTCCCGTCGTGGCGAAGCCGGGGCCCGCGACTCGCCACGCTTGGATGGGTCGAGCGTCGCCCGCGTCCACAGCGGCGGTGATGCCTGTCTCGGCGGGAGCACTGAAATCGCCCAGCCCGACACCCAAGAGTGTGTAGACACGAATGCCCGAGCGGGTGAGCGGATGAGGACCAAGCACCCAAGTCGCGCGCGCCTCGAAGATGAGATTCGAGGGCCCGAACCTGACGACATTGACGTTGGTCGGATGGAAGTAGTTTCCAGCGCGGAGACCCAGCAAGAAGCCGTCAGTGATCGCGAAGTCGAGCGAGGCGACCATGGCGGATCCGGCAAGGCCACCGAACCCCGCGCTGACTTCGGCGTCGCGAGGCGAAAAGCCAGGCAGCGAATAGTGTGGAGGGTAGAGTCCGCCACCCGACTGCGCGCAGGTCCATCCGCTCGAGGGTTGCCCTTGCGGATCGACCGCGCAGACATCACTGCCGGACGGATGCCACACGGTCGTGAGGCCAAACGTGAAGCCGACCCAAAATCGGTGAAGCTTCGGCTCGCCGTGCTCTGTTGCGCGCGCGGCCGTCGCGAGGAGTGAGCACACGACGAAGACTGTTGCCGCCACCGTCGCACGCAGACTCGTGGAGCGTTTCGCTCTTTCCGTTCGACGCATGGCCCCTCCGTTTACTGATCGGCTTTGACGTTGGGCGCAGCTTCGGGAACGCACTCGGGGGCTGGATCGAAGTTACCGAACCAATGGCACGAGTAGCGGACCTTCTTGTCGCACCCGTGGGCTTCGAAGGTTCCTCCACTGAGATCGACGAGACGAACCACACTCACCTTCGGCTGAGGACAGCTCAACTCGATCGCTGCTCGTCGTTGTGCTTCATCAGGAAGGTTTGGGTGGAAGTTACACCCAAGCGCAGCCCACCCGATGCACCCGAAGAGCACTGGCCATCCATACCTCATGGCAGGCCTATAACTTTGGTTGGGACGTTGCGGTCGAGCTTCGTGCCGTCCCCGAGCTGCCCCAAGTCGTTCCATCCCCAGCAGTAGACGTCGCCGGAAGCCAAGAGCGCGCAGCTGAAATCGTAGCCTGCGTGGAGATCAACGATGCCGGACAGCACTCCCGTACCGTCGGGCGAGACGACGGCTACGGCGGTGAGCCTCTGCGTCGTTGTCCCGTCGCCGATCTGGCCGTGGTCGTTCTTTCCCCAACAACGTGCGGTGCCATCAGTGAGCCGCGCGCAGGAGTGGAAGGAACCAGGCGCGAGCTGAACAACATTGACGAGCCCGACGACCTGCACTGGCGTCGAGCGGTTCACGCCTATGGTGCCGTCCCCGATTTGTCCTTCATCGTTCAAGCCCCAGCACCACGCCGTCGTGTCCGCCAGCACGGCGCAGGCGTGGATGACTCCGACGAACGCCTGGACAGCCTTGGAGCCAGGCGGCAACGCGACAGCCCCGAGCGCATCGTGATGCTTCAAGGACTGCACGCCATTCCCGAGCACGCCTGAGTTCTGCCAGCCGCAGCAGTAGACCGAAGCATCCTGGATTCCGCAGAGAAACTGTTGTCCGAGCACCAGACCGCTGAGTGACGCGATATCGGGACGAGGCACGGGTGTGGCGGGCCACCCGTTATCCGTCGGCACGCAATCCGGTAGACCCCAGCAATAGAGTGAGCCGTCGGCACGCCGAGCGCACTCGGCTTCGTCGTGCGACGCGCCAATCAGATCGGTTGCGCCGTGAAAACAGCAACACCGGGAGGGGACTGGGACTTGCCCGCCCCGTCGCCTAGGAGTTTAAAAGACGCGCTGTCCCAACCCCAGCAGTCGATGGTTCCATCTGAAAGGAGGACGCACTGCCCAGTGCCCCGTGCACTCACAATGATTGGGACTGAGTTCACAGCGACGAGTTGGGGTGTCGGTGCGGCTGCGAAGCCGCCATCGTCGGCGAGCACTCCATTCGGACTCCCGCCCCAGCATGCGAGCGCGCCCGTCCGGCCCCGATAGCATGAATGACGGCCATCGCTTGCGAGCAAGGGAACGTAGCTTACGTTGGGCGCGTCGTGGGCAACATCGGCCCCGCCGACCTCGCCTCCGTCTACCCATAGCGGCGCGCCAAGCTCGCTACGAGCGCCGCAGTCCGTGAGAGCCATGAGCATCAGTGCATGAACGGGTGTGAGTCGCGTCATGACGCTGGCTATTGGCACTGTCCGTTTGCGCCGCACGTCTTCCCAAAGGCACAGCACCCACCAGCAGCCGATGGGCACGCCCGATCAAACGGGCAGCAGCCTTGCAGCCCATTCTGCAGGGTCGTGCACGGAGTATTGCAGCAGTGCCCGCCGCAGAGATGATTGGAAGTGCCGCCGCCGCCCAATACGGCCGTGTTGCAACAGCTCTGGTCGGCAGGTGCGCAAATCGAGTCTATGCCGCAGCATTCCCCAAAGCAGGGGGTGGTCGGGCACACGCATGCGCCGCCGTTGGGACCGTTCTGGCACTGAAAGCCGGGCCCACAGCAGATAGGGCCAGTCGCCGTCTGGCATATAGAGGAGGCGTCACAGCAAGTCGTTCCACCAAAACATGTCTGACCCAGCGCGCAGCAAACATTCCCGCAAATGGGCTCGCCCCTCAAGCAGCAGCCGCCTGCTGGGTTAGGGGTTTCCGTAGCATTGTCGCAGCAGGTGTCTCCGGAAGGCGTAGTGCCCGAGTCGCAGCAAAGCTCCTTTGCTTTATCGGCACACATAGCGCCCGAGTCACAGCACTTCGAGCCGCAGGGAATCGGACAGCACTGGTCTGAGGCGTTGCAGCCGATCGCGCAGTTGACCTCTTGGATCACGCACACAAGGATTCCGATTCCCTCGCACGCTAAGAAGAGTGCCACACCAATGATGGGAACGAAGAGTAGGCCCGCACATGCAATGCCCGTCGTAACTCCACACCCGAGGAACCCGTTGGCGCAGCCAAACTTACACGCGCTACAGCCTGGGATCGCGTTGCTCCCTCGAGGTTGTGCGGGCACAGCGGGTGAGCTGAGTGGGGACTGGCCAGAGTCCGCTGCACAGTGCTGTTGGGCTTGTCGCGCTAGCTCAGTCAGCGAGTGAAGTGTCTCGACTGAAGTGGAAGTTGATGGGACCACCGCCTTCCCATCATCGGCGAAGCGAACAACAAGCTGCGCTTCGGCGTTGGAAGGGCGGTTGAACGGAAGGATGGGACGACCATCCACCGTGCCCGACCAAGTGAGCTGACCGGTGCTGTTCGTGAGGTGGAATACATGTCCGTCCTGTTGACCATCCACCGTGGCTCCTGCTGCCGTCGTGACAGCGGTCGCTGAGGAGGTACGTCCAGCGATCTCGAACACGTCGCTTACGGTGACGCTATCTTTCTCGATATCGAGCGCTTCTGTCAGTGTGCCGTTGTCATTGCTCACCGTAATCTTGTAGGAGCGCGCTTCGTCTCCGCGCGTGTGGAGAGAGCACGATGACACTCCTTGCGGGAGCGCGTCGTTTGCAGAGCTACAGGCTGCAACCACAGCGACGATGCCTGCAAACGTTGCGGCTCCGCGCGCGAGCCAGGGTAATCTTGACGTCGTGGTCGGTGTTAGAAGCGGCGCATGAGCCGGGGGGGGAAGAACTCACAGCCGCTTCGATGGATGCCATTTCGCGAGCGCACCACGAAAGCGCGGTCGCCACAACTCTCGACCATGCGTTTGGTAGGAGGTCTCACCACCCAACGACCATACAAGACGCGACTGATGCCGCTCACTGCGAGTCGCCTTGCGCACAGAACGTCACATCTTCCGCACAGAACGCGTCCCACCGAAGCCAGAACGCTTCATCTTCGCGTTCTTTCAACGCACCTCCTTCCACTCGCGTGGCGTCTTCCGTATCTTCTTGCTTCGCTTCCACGAAGAAGGAGATCCACATGACCACGCAAGCCAAACATGACACCGCTTCCATTGCTCTCGATGCGCGGCGCGTTCTCGAAGCGGTGCGACAAGATGCACATCACAAAGAGTTCTCCGCGCGTTTGACCAAACACGAGGCCGACGCCTTCGAGCGCGACATTGACGCGCTAGAGGCAGGCGACGCTTCGCGCACCACACGCCATCATGCGCAAGTCGCCGCGGCAGTTCATGTCGCCGAAGCGCGCGCCTCGATCATTCATCTCGCGAGCGACATCCGCGACGACATCAAGATTCACTTCTCGGGCAACACCGAGCTGCATCACGAGTTCAGTGTCGGCATGAACGTGAGCGGCGGCTCCACGTCCGAAGTCCGCGCGCTCGCGCATGTCCTTCTCGACGCCGCCCACGCGCATCCTGCCGAAGCCAAGAAGGTCGGCCTCGACACCCACGGCGTCCACGATCTCGAGCGTCTCATTCACGCGCTCGACGGCGCAGACCACGCTCACATCTCCGCCGCCACCAACCGCCACGACAGCACCATCACCACACTCGCGCTCCAGCACGCCGTCCTCAAAGAAGCCGCCCACCTCCGCCTCATCGCCCGCCGCGTCTTCAAAGACGACCCCAAACAACTCGCCCGCTACGAAAGCACCCTCCCCCGCCACGCCATCACCCCCCGCAAAAAACCCGCCCCCACCCCCACTCCCTAACCGCTCTTCTCTCTTACTTCCCACCCGCCAACCTGCAACAACCACCCAGACCGGCGGCGGAGCGTGCGCCGTGTTGATCGGGACCGATGGAATGCCCAAACACTCAAGACCCTCAGCGCCGCCTCTCCCTCCCCGCCGCCTAGCTCCATCGGGCCCGACCAACGCGGTGCTCGTCCGCCGCCGAGCGATAACCTCCCTGTTGCAGGTGCCCCTCTTCGCCCTCGTGGCAACGACATTAACATTAACGCCCACGGCCAACGCGCAACTGAGAGGCGACCTCGGCGTCTACGCCGGCGCATCGCAACGCGTCCTCAACCACCCCTCCGGCGGAGGCGCCCTCATCGGCCCTACACTCGGCCTCGAAGGCCACCTCGCGTTCTTCCCGCTCGTACGAGTCGGCGCATACCTTCACGGAGAAATCTCACCGACCAATGACCAAGTGGCCTCACGCGAAATGCTCGGCGGAGGCCTGCGCATCAAGTTCATCCCGCCGTGGCCGCGTGGAGACTGGCGCATGTGGGGTGCGCTTGGACTCGGCTACGTGGGCGTCTACTCGCCCGCCTATTCGCAGACCATTGGCACCACCACCAAAACGAATGTCTCGGTCGACAGCGCGGGCGGAGGCTTCTTCGAAGTGCCGCTCGCGTTTGGCGTCGAGTACCGGCATTTCAAGCCGTTCATGATTTTTG
>JAYVXK010000531.1:0-5972 GCA_043785265.1 Myxococcales bacterium
ACGTACTCAAGCGACAAACTTGTCATACCCCTTTTGGCGTACGCAAAAAGTAGCAATTCTTAGCCTAAGTAACAATCCTTAGGTAAGCGGAACGAGATCTGTTAGCGAAAGCATAGGACGAGCGGTCTCTTGGTGCAGAGATCTTCGCTCGCCCTCACTAGGGTCACGGCGGCAAGCGTATAAGTATCATCGCGATGTCGTCGGATGTCTGGATCGACGCGCTCGACGCCGATGATGAGCCGTCGACGATCCGTGACGACTCGAACGGCGACGCTGACATCGACCCACGCAGTTGCGCGTACAGCGAACAAGACCGTTGCCTTCACCTGTGTACTTGGTGCCGAACGCCAGCTTCCAAAGCGCTCGCGCCTCGGCGAACGTTGCGGTGAGCAAGGGCCTCCTCAGGCGTGGCTCCGAATCCACCATCGTGATCGAGCAGATCGCCGAAGAGCTGGACGCAGTCGGATGCGTATTGACGTGGTTGCAGCATGTGCAGATGCCACGTCCGATCGATGGCTCTCGTCAGAAGCGAGTGGTTCAGATGGGTGACGCTGGGCTCGTAGTGGCGGCGTCGCGACCGAGGACCTCGCGCGGCAAGAACTCGACGCTCTAAACAGGCAACCGCACGTGTTTGGGATCAATGCCGCTCTTGTGGGCAACCCATTCCTCGCCGGAATCGCTCGCGGCTGCTTCGGGAGGGCGCAGTGGACTAAGTGCAGCCACATAAGTGGCTGCAGATGTGGCTGCACTTCACTCCGCTCGTTTCTCGCCGATCCGAAATCCGGCAAGAATTCCCTTGTGGGCCAACCGGGACTCGAACCCGAAGCCAATGGATTAAGAGTCTGGACCCAGTGACGACATGCGTACGGATTGCACATGATTTGAGCCACCGTTGCGATCGATATCCGAACGATCGAGCACATTCGGAACGCGTGCAGCCACCTCGCGCAGCCACATCCGGTTATCGGTCTGCCCGTCGCGTGCGACGCTCGCGCCAGCATTGCGGGCACCCCGAACCGACGATGGCGCGATTGCGAATCGCAGTCTCCCAGATGTGGCCTTCGACGCAGCGCCACCACGCTTTCTTGTTCGAACCGGCGACCACGTCCTTGGGCCGCACGTCACCGTTCATCGGTTGATGCCACTCGCGCGCGGCACGTGGAGCGACGGCCGCGAGTGAGTTTTCTTTGGACACGCGTTGTCCTGAGCAATAGGGACATCCCGCTCCGCGAGAGCGATCGCTCACAGTCATGATCCACTCGTGCTGAGCGCGCCGACATCTCCACCACACCCGCTTTGCGCTGCCCGCGGATACGTCCTTGGGTGTGAGCTCGCCATTCTTGGATTCATGCCATTCGCGCGCGAGTGTTGGCCGTCTCCGCGCGAGTGAGAATCGCTGCGTCGCAGGCCGAGCAGGATTGACGCGCGGAGTTCGTCCCGCGCAAAACGGACACTCTCCTCCTTCGAATCGGTGGAGGATGCGCGACTGCCACTCGTGCTTGGGATCTTTGGAGCATCGCCACCAGACGATTCGCGGAGAGGTCGCCATCACCGCGCGCGGCGTGAGACGCGCATTTTTCCTGGGATGCCACTCGCGCGACAGGTGCGGCGCCTTTGTGGAAAGCGCCTTGGTCTTCGACGTGCGCTGCCCTCCACAAAAGGGACAACTGGTGCCGGCATGCAATCGAGCCGTCAGACTCGCGCGCCAGACGTGGTCGTCTCCCTCCTTGCATTTCCACCACACCAACCGTTTGGAACCAGCGAGCACCTTCACGGGGGTGAGCTTCCGGTTCTTGGTGGGATGCCACTCACGCGCGAGCTGAGGAGCGACTGTCGCGAGGCAGTTGGTGATCGACACTCTTCGATTCGTGCAGAAGGGACAGCGCAGGGTCCGATCGCGCTTGGTCCGCTCGCTCGGCATCTCGCGCCACCGATGGTCGGGCGCGATGTAGCACCTCCACGCGATAGACCGATGCGAAGCGAAGCGCACTTCGCCCGGCGAGAGCACCCCATTGCGCTCGAAGTCCCACTGCTCGACGAGCTTCGGATAGCCATCGACCCAGTACTTCGAACCTCGGCGCTTCACCCGCCAACCATAGTGCAGGCAGGAATCAAAATCGTCGCTGCCTGGAAGGTTTTGTGGACGGACTGGGAGAGCTGCAACCAGTAGGACATGGAGATGGAGGGCCTTCGGAGAAATTCTTTCGTCGGCACGCAACAAAAGCACTGCGCGGTCGATAAGCCATGATGACGTCGGATTCCCGCCTCGATCGTGAAGCTAAGCGACACCCTCGCGTTTCCGCTTGCTCACACAAACCTCGGCTTTCACTGGCCGGCACCAACATAGCCACCCCACCTCACCTGAACGGGCGTTTCAAATGCATGTTGATTTCATTTGGGTGTAGAAGGGAAGATGGACTTAGTTCATCCTCGCGGACGCCATGAGGGGACAGAAGGCGCGCATCTCCGTTCTCTTTGGCTTCGCCACGGCGATTGCTGCCGCGTGCAGTAGCGGTGGCGGCGGTGGTTCAGATGCCGGCCCTGATGGATCATCCGACAGCGGCGAAGCAGGGCTGGATGGCTCGCTCGCAGACGGCGAAACGGACGGCACGCTCGTGGACACGGGAGCAAACGAAGGCCAAGCCGGCGATGCAGCGAACGACGGTGCAGGTGACGGGTTCTCCGACAGCGCTCCCATGGCGGACGCCGAGGCAGGGGTTTTGGATGCCGCGCCGGACGGGGGCTCCTCGAAGTTCTGCGGAGATGCCATTCGCGATCCAGTTACTGAGGAATGTGACGACGGAGTGATTAGTAAGGAACTCGACTCCTGCTCGTCACTCTGCCAAGTCCGAGACCTCGTCGCATGGACGGCGCCGACCGACGCAAGCCTCATCGAGCGGTATTTGGGCACCGGACGGCATCCTGTGAGCGCTGGAGCGAGCAACTTCGCCGTGGCGTGGGTCGCTCCTGCCAAGCCCAGCGTGGGCATGACGTTCTACGGTCCAACCGGCATCCCCCTTGAGGTGGTGGCCGATGTCGGGGTCTCGACCACCAACCTCACGACGAGCTCGCCCGTCATCGCCGAGCTTGGAAACGGCAAGTACGTAGCCGCCTGGACCGACTTCGGCGGAGACGGCGATCAAGAAGGTATCGCGATCCGAATCGTGGATCCGAAGATTGCTCCCGCCGGCAACCCCGCTCACGCAAACACGACGACGGCTTTCTCTCAATACGACGCAGACATCCTATGGACTGGGAAGGACCTCGTCATTGCCTGGGCCGATACGTCAAACAACTCGACAGGTCCCGACATTCGCTATCGAACCTTTGACTCGTCACTCACGCCCACCTCCGCGGAGCTCACGCTCGCTGCGACCGTCGACATCGAGGACAATGTCGCGCTCGCACCCTTCGCAGGTGGCTGGGCCGCCGCTTGGCGCGATGTCACGGGAGGTCTCGAGACCATCCAGGTGAAGACTGGCGGGACGACCTGGAACACGTCGTCGTTCAAGCCAGGTCCCTATTCCAATAGTCCCGCGCTTACACCACTCGACTCCACGCACCTGCTCCTTGTGTATGTGGAAGGTACCGACTGGGCTGATTCTGGTGTTGCCAGCGGAGCGCGCGTGCGTGGCGCGATTCTAGATACCGCGGCTCCTGGCGCAGTGACGTCGTTCGACATTGCGCCAGCGATTCCTGATGCAGGTGTTCCGCTGAGTGCGTATGCGCCAAATGCGATGACTGTGGGCTCGCGCGTGTTTGTTGCCTGGGGCACTGAGGCAGCGCAGTCCGATCCCAATGCCGAAGAGCTCTGGCTCAAAGAGGTAGGTTGGAATGGGAGTTCGATCGACCTCTCCAAAGTGGAAGTTCCGCTTCCCAGATGGACCGCGCATCGAGTGGGCGACCAGCGTTTCGCCGGACTTGCATCGAGTCCGCTTGGGCCTGATGGGGCGTTGGTGACTGCGTGGAATGACCTTGGGAAGGTTTTTCCGAAAGAGGCGAACGGGGATGTCGCCGTAGAGTTGATCCCTGTGCCGGTGGTGAGATTTTCGTGGGCTGACGGAGGTGGATTGTGAAGAGTAAAAAAACGACATTCGCAACGGCGCTGGGCGCTTTGTTGCTCGTTGGGTGCAGCGAACAAGACAGCCCGCGGCCACCGCTACCAGACGAAGTCCCTCTGTCGGTCCATGTCTCAGGCGGATCAATGACAGCCGGTTTTGCGGCAGGCAAATCTCGAGAGGAGAAGAGTTTCACGAATTTCAAAATCACTCAGAGTCCAATCACTGTTGCGCAATACAAGCAATGCGTCGCAGTTGGTGCGTGCGCCCTTCCCAAGCCCCAATCACCGACCTGTGAGAACGACGTCTACGTTGGGAACGTGCACGTGTCGTCGCTCGATGGCCGAACCTTTGGCGTAGACGACGCGCTTCCTATGACGTGCTTGATGCCGGAGCAAGCGATTGGCTATTGCCATTGGCAGGGCGGCACACTCCCTTCACTTACTGAATGGACGGTTGCGAGTCGCGGAGGGAGTGTGCATCGCTACGCATGGGGGGATCGTCAAGCAACGTGCGACGAACATCCAGGAGTCGATCGCAGTAGTGGGAAGGTTCCATGTGTCTCGTCGCTGACGGCATTTCGCGTCGGCGCTCACCCTGCCGGCGCCTCTCCCATGGGCGTCCAAGACGTACTCATCACTCGCACCGAGTTGCTTCGTGACGCAGACGATGCCCAGTTTTCGTCGTGCAGAGGGAACTCTACCTGCGCTGTCATTGGCACCTTTGCGGGCACCATCGACAGTGTACGGCCCGTCTCCTCACCACACGACCTCGGCCCGTCGTTCGGCTTTCGCTGTGTAACGCAAGAAGGTGGACGATGAAGCTCCTAATCGCTTTGGTGGGGACGCTCGCATTGGCATGTGGATCTCACACTTCGAGCGAGGAACAGGTCTCGAGTTCGTCCACTGCCCTTACCTTACCTGATGCGTTGGCTGTTCCCGTCGACCCCAGTACTTCCAAGGCAAAGTGGGACGGTTCGATCGCAGATCTCTATGTCGCTGATGCATGGGCCAACTGCTCGTTCCTCGCCCGAGAGCCTGCCACCTCTACTGACGAGACAGCCGCGGGCAAGAGCGGCGACTTGGTCTCGACTGACTTCATCGCTTTCAATGTCTCCGGCGTCGCAAACCCGCGACCGCCGGGCCCGCACGACGCGTACATGGACCACGTCCTGAACCTGATGACAGCAACGCAGTGCGGTTCGAATGACATCAACCCCTTTGTTCAATGGTATTTGCAGCGTCAAGATCCGAAGTGCAACGTCAACTCTGCTGGCGGCCTAACGTCAGTCACCATGACGCCAGTCGCAGTTCCTTCCCTTGTGGACAAGACCTTCGCAAAGGTTGTCGGCGCTCAGGCGGCGGCGGACAACGTCATCCGCGCGCCAGGTATCAACGCGTGCATCGCACAGTCGCTGCGCTCTGTGATGCCTGGTGCTGCCGGCCCCGCCGTCCTCACACTCTCGGCGGCCGACCAACGCGAGTTGCTCGAGTACACCCGGGAGCGCGCGGAGCAGGCAGTGCTTGGCTACGCCCGACTCATTCATCTCGCAGCTACGCCACGCGACGCACAGAATCCGTCGACCTACGATTTGCAAGTCGTGCAGAATTGGTTTTACGACACACTCAACAACGTCGAAAACGCTCGTATCCGCCATATCGAAGCGAACTTCACGTCGAGTCTGCAGCTCCTCTCGCTGGTTTCGAGTGAGCTGCTCGACGTCTACGGCCGGAGTGCGAGCGCCCACCTTCCGCGAGGAGGTACCAATAATCCTACGGCCGCCGACGAAGAGTGGAGCGCGGGATCATGGCGACAGCGTGCGTTCACTCTATTGTATGGAGGCGATCCGCTAAGCGTGGGCTCGGACAACAACGCGGCATGGCGGCATTTTGACCAGGGAGCGAAGTTGAACGT
>JAYVXK010000532.1:0-1750 GCA_043785265.1 Myxococcales bacterium
GCCTTGGTCGTCGTAGTTGGGACGATGGGCGCGGTGCCCGATACGCCCGCGACTGTGGCGTAGCCAAAGAGCATGGGCCCGTTGGCGTGCACGGGGAGCTTGCGCCATGCAGACGAGTCAGCGCAGACCGCGCAATCTGCACCCCACACCGTTTCACTGCTGTTCGGTGTGGCTATCGGGTAAAGGTCGCCCGGGTTCAAGCTTTTCGAGACGTTCGCGTATTGTCCTGTCTCTGCGTGAAATGTCTCTTGCGCGACCTTGATGGCATTGACCATCTGCGTGGCTTCGGTCGTGTGTGAACTGCGCACCATCGCGGAGTATCCAACGGTCGCGAGGACCGCGAGAATGCCGATGATGGCAACGACCACCATGAGTTCGATCAGGGTGAATCCCGCTTGGCGATGACTGATGGTTGTCGAGGTCATCGTTGTTGGATGTATCTGCAGAGCGTGTGCCATGACTTCCCTCGTTTCGTTTTGCTGCTGAAAACAGTCACTTTGTGCTGCTCCACTCCACGACCCATTCTTGGATGGACAATTTTTGTCGATGCCCACACTGGCTCCAGACTCAAAAGCGGCACGCCGCGGATGTGCGACACGACCTTAGGTTGCCGTTTTGGGATCATCAGAAGAAGGCACTTCATCTTCGTCTGTTGCAAGCGCGAGCTTTTGGAGTCGATAGCGCAGGCTTCGCAGCGTCACGCCCAGCAACTTGGCCGCCGCAGTTCGCACACCGCCTGTGCGCTCGAGCGCTTGCACGATGAGTCGGCGTTCGACTTCGCCGATCACTTCATCGAGATCGCAACCCTCTTCGGGCAAGCTCACGAGTGATGGCATGGGTTGAGCAGTCATCCCGCTGACTTCGCGCGGCAGATCTCCAAGACCAATGACAGGACTCGAAGCAAGCGCGACCGCACGCTCCACGAGATTTTCGAGCTCGCGAACATTTCCTGGATAAGCGTATCCGTCGAGCGCGCGCAGAGCCTCTGGTGAGAAGCTCGAGATCTGTTTGTCGTGCTCGGCTGCGCATCGACTCAAAAAGAACGAGGCGAGTTGCGGGATGTCTTCGCGCCGATCGCGGAGCGGTGGCACCTCGACTCGAATGACATTGAGCCGGTAATAGAGGTCTTGCCGAAACTTCCCGGTTTTTACGTCGTCTTCGACGTTGCGATTGGTGGCCGCGATGATGCGCACGTCGACACTTGCTTCGACAGACTGGCCGACGCCACGAACTTTGCGCTCTTGCAGAACACGCAGCAGCTTGACCTGCAGCTGCGGTGGCAACTCGCCAATCTCATCGAGGAGCACAGTGCCGCCATCGGCTTCGCGGAAGATGCCGAGGTGTCGCGCGATCGCTCCCGTAAAAGAGCCCTTCTCGTGCCCGAATAGTTCGCTCTCCATGAGCTCCTCGGGGATCGCTCCGCAATTGACCACCAAAAATGGCTTGTCGCGACGGTCCGACAAATCGTGAATGGCGTGTGCGATGCGCTCTTAGCCGGTCCCGCTCTCACCGGTGATGAGCACGGTGCCGCGCGCGTCTGCGATCCGCCCTACCAACTCCACGATGCGTCGCATCGGCTCGGAGTTACCGAGCAAGGTGCGCGCTTGATCGCGAGACACCTGCGCACGCAAGCGTTCGTTCTCTGTCGTGAGAGCCTGTTTTTCGAGGGCTTTGGCGACGAGTTCGCGCAACTCCGAAGTCGAGAACGGCTTCGACACGAAGTCGTATGCGCCGCGCTTCATCGCGTCGA
>JAYVXK010000533.1:0-17944 GCA_043785265.1 Myxococcales bacterium
ATCAACCACCTGGTGAAGCTGCGTGACTTGCAGGACGAGACGGGCGGCTTCACCGCGTTCTTCTGCTGGGACTTTCAACACGAGCAAGGCGTGCGCATCGAAGCAGGCGATCACGGCACCCACCTCTACCTGCGTCAGCAAGCGGTCGCGCGCATCATGCTCGACAACATCGATCATGTCGGCGCGTCGTGGGTCACTCAAGGCCCTGAAATAGGCCAAATTGCGCTGCGCTTCGGCGCAGACGACTTTGGCAGTGTGATGTTCGAAGAGAACGTCGTGTCGAGCGCGGGCACCACTTATTGCATCAACGCCGAGGCGATCGAGCGTCGCATTCACGAGGCGGGCTTTCGCTCCGTGCGACGCAATGTGCGCTACGACTGGCTGACCCAGCCGATCTGAGCACCATGCGTATCGTCGTCGCCGACCACGTGTTGCCATGCGAAGGCGCGCCCATCCATGACGGCGCGATCGTCGTGGATGACGGGACGATCGTCGATGTCGGCAAAGCCAGTGACGTATTGCCGCGACACGCAGGCTTGCCGATCGAGCGCGTGCGAGGGGTCGTGTTGCCAGGTCTCGTCAACGCGCATACCCACCTCGAGTTATCGGCGCTGCGCGGGCGTGTGGTGGGAGGACGAGGGTTCGTCGATTGGGTCGATCGATTGATCGGCATGCGCAGCGAGGTCATGCCCGACGAAGAAGAGCAAGCCGTCAGCGAGGCGGTCGCGTTGCTGTCTGCGTTCGGCACTGTCGCAGTCGGCGAAGTCACCAACACGCTCGCCGCCGTTCACGCGCTTGCCCGTGCGGGCATCGTTGGAGCCATTTTTCACGAGGTTTTTGGCCGTGATCGTGAACCCGCGCTTCTCCGCCTGCGTGGACTTCAAGACGAGCTGCATGAGCGAGTGGGCGCTTGGCCCACGACCGAATTGTCGTACTCGCCCGCGCCGCACACTCTCTACACGACCCATCCCGATGTGGTCCAAGCGACGATCGACGCAACACGTGAGTTGACGAGTCTGCACCTCGCGGAGCACGCAGCAGAGCGTCGCGCGATTGAATATGGAGACGGTCCTGTTCCGGAGTGGCTCGAACGCCGTACCAAACAACCCAAAGACACGCTCAGTTGGCCGAAGCGGCCTCTCTTCGATCACGCACAAGCCGTAGGCGCTCTCGATCCGCGCGTGCTTCTCGTGCACCTGACCGATGCTCGTCCGGAGGAGCTCGACCGCGTGGCCAAGTCGGGCGCGCATGTCGTGTTGTGTCCGCGCTCGAACTTGCACATCGAGACTCAGTTGCCGCCTTTGCTCGCCATGCGAGAGGCTGGCGTGTCTCTCGCCCTCGGTACGGATTCGCTCGCGTCGTCGCCGTCGCTCGACGTGCTGGGGGAAGCCAAAGCGTTGCGCGATCGATTCCCGCAGGTGCCCGCACACGAGCTCGTGACCATGGCGTGTCGTGGTGGAGCGACAGCGCTCAAACGCCATGAATTAGGGCGGATCGTGAAGGGAGCGCGACCAAGGCTCGTCGCGGTGAATGGAGACGACATCGGTTCGGACGGCGCCGCGTGGCTGCTCGGGCACCTCAATCTGCCAAGGAGATTCCTCGACTCATGACCGCTCTCGCGCGTCTTCGTACGTATGGAAACATGGTCGCGTTTTCGCACACGATCTTTGCGCTGCCGTTTGCGGCGAGTGCTCTCGTGCTCTCGCTCGCACAGTCGCATGTGCCAATCACAACGCTGCGGGTCCTCGCGATGTTCGTGTGCATGGTGACTGCGCGCACCAGCGCGATGGCATTCAACCGATGGGCAGACCGAGACGTGGACGCCAAAAATCCACGCACCAAAGCGAGACACATTCCTGCAGGTGAGGTGCCCGCCAAGAATGCGTTGTCTCTCGCAATCGGCTCGGGAGCCCTATTTTTAGCCGCTGCGGTGTCACTTGGCTTTTGGCCTGCGGTCCTCTCTCCATTCGTACTGGCGATCCTCCTTGGCTACTCTCTCGCCAAGCGTTTCACGTGGGCCGCGCACGTCTGGCTCGGTGTGGCTCTCGCTCTGGCACCTGGTGGCGTGTGGATCGCGTGCGGCGCTGCACCGAACCTGGGCGTCGTGAGCTTGATGCTCGGCGTGGTGACGTGGCTGCTCGGCTTTGATGTCCTCTACTCACTGCAAGACGCCCGCTTCGATCGCGATCACGGACTGCACTCGATCCCCGCGCGTTTTGGCATCAGTGGCGCGCTCGTCATCAGCGCGGTTGCTCATCTTCTGACGATCGCTTTTTTTGCGTCGACAGGCGTGCTGCTCCACCGAGGCATGGCGTTCTTCGCGGCCGTGGCAGTCGCTGCGCTCTTGCTCGTCTACGAACATGTGATCGTCGGTAAGGGCAACCTCGCCAAGATCGACAAAGCGTTCTTCGACATCAACGCGTACGTGAGCGTCGGCTTTTTCGTTCTCGTACTCGTCGACGAGATCGTTCGACGCAGGTAACCTGTCGGGCGTGAAGAGAACCGCTCAATTCTCAGCCAAATGTGCCGTATTCGTGGCGATGGCGTCCTGCAAGGATCCTCCGCGCGCGGTGGCTGATGCGGCGCCACTGACGACCGCGGCGACGGCGTCGATCACACCGAGCGCGACCGTCGTGCGGAGTGCATCTGCATCGACTGCTCCTTCAGTGCCGATCGATGCGGGCGCGAACGCGTGCAAGCTCGTCTACGGTCCGGTGCAACAAGGCACGGGTCCAGTGAGTGTGCTTGGCACGACGGACGGCGTCCGCGTGGTGTTCAATGTCGATGGCCTCGCGACGAGCTCGATCGCACCAAAGACCACATCGCAAGCCAAGCCCTCGGCCACACGAGGCATGTCTCCTCCATGCGCGCTGACGGACACGAGCGCGTTCTGCATGGACAAAGCAGGCGCCATTCGTCGCATCAATTCACGCACCGGTGCGGCCGCCGTGATCAGTCAAGCGCGGCCGGGGACGCGACTCTCTGCGGCAAGCATCGGTGGTCACGATGTGGCTGTTTTTCTGCGGGATCGCAAGACGAGCGAAGGCACCACCATGGAGGCGTGGCTCTGGACTGATGACGACAAGACCAAACGGTTGAGCGACGACGGGAGCGGCGCAACCTTCACCACGATGGCGCCGCGCGACACGGGCGGTATCGTCCTGATGCTCGACGCACGCAGCGCGATGACACCCGTCCACGCGCGCACACTCACGTGGAAAGACGGCATCAATCTCGGTCCAGACGTCGTCGTGTTTTTGGGCGGAGGCGCAGACGCACAAACCCGAGCCGCCCTCGCTGTCCCAAAGACCGGAGCTGCCTACGCATTGCTTCCGATCTCGCACGACGTGGGCTTCGGTCTCGCGATCGCACGCATCGATGCAGAACCCAAGACGGACGAGCCTGTGATCTGGAGCGATTACAAAAACGGCCTAGATCCAGCCCCAATCGCGGGATCGTTGAACACGACTTCTCCTTACGTTGCGCGCGCCGTTCCAACCGATGCCAAGTTCAACGCTCCACGCGTGATCGAAATCGGTCACATCGACGACAAGGGAGCGTTTGCAACTTATGGAGCGATCGCACCACACGGCACGCCGACGGATGTCTCGATCGCCGCCGATGGAGCAGACCTCGTCATCGCCTACACCGATGAACAGGGCGCATGGTTGGAGCGGAGAACCTGCCCTTGAGTAGTCGCGGCACCCGTGGCCGATCGCCATGTCGTGGTGTAGATCCGGCTGAATGTACTATTTGGTCCTGCTCGGTGCCGGCGTGGCCCTCGCGGGATGTGGGCCTCCGCCCGAAGCACGGGAATCACGGAACCCGCTCCACATTGGTCCGAGCGAGTTTGAATGCCTTGGAAACGTTCAGTCAGATCCGCTGGCTGTCGTCGTCGCACCGAGCACGGGCGCGTCCCAGCGCTCTGCGGTGAGCGAGCGCGACCGCCTGGTTTTCGAGCAGTTTCGGAGCGGCGCGCAGCTCAACGACACGGATGCGACGCGGCGAATACTTGAGGTCCTGTTGCGACACGCTGGCGAGCGACGAAATAGTGGGCCCCTGCTTGGGATCGCGCGGATGCAGTTCGTGCTTGGCATGTTTGTCGAGGCCACCGCGAACGCCGCGCTGGCCGCAAGCGAAGCGCGCTCTGCGTTGACGCTTTCGTCCCACGATGTCGCGCGCCAAGCAGATGAGTTGTCTTCGAGCGCGCGGAGTCACACCGCGCAGATACACTTTGATCTGTCCGGGCTACCGCCTGGGGCGCCATTTCGGATCGACGGCCTGCCCGTGCAAGACGGCGCGTCGCGGGCTGTCAACACAGGGGCGCATGAACTACGTGCGTTCATCGTCGAAGATCCCGGCCCGCCAGTGACCCGGTGCCTCACGCACACGGTCTCCCTGAACAGCGGGGAGCGGGCAGAGGTGCGCGTCACCGAAGACATCCATGTACTGGTCGAGCGGTGAGGCTGGTGAGCGATTTGGCGTTTGCTAAGCGTGGCGCTTGCGGAGGACTGCGACGTAAAAGCCTGCGAAGATGGCGAATTTTGTCGGAGAGAGCAGCCGCTCAAGACGAGGCAGGATCGCTTTTGCAAACGGGAGGCGCATGGAACTCGCAGTCGGAGTGACGATGCGAACACCGAAGCCCCGTTCGAACGTGCAGCTGGGGGGCATGATGCGAGGCACCACCCAAGGCGCATCAAAGCGCGTGTACACTGCATCTTCTTTGGTGAAACGCGAGATCTTGCGCGCGGGGCCGAAGCGTTTGATGAGTCCGCGAAAGCTCCACGGATTGTAGAGCTCTGCCAGCACCACGCCTCCGCGGCGTGTCACCCGCGCCATCTCGGCGAGTGCGCGACCAATCTCAGGAACGTGCGCCAGCACCTTGAACGAATAGACGACATCGAAGCTCTCGTCGGCGTAAGGCAGAGAAGTCACGCTCCCCTCGCGAACCGACAAGCCTCGTCGTCGTGCAGCGTCGAGCATGCGTGGCGACAGATCAATGCCCTCGGCCTTGCGCGCAAATGAGGCTATTTTGTCGAGCAAAAGCCCTGTTCCGCAGCCGCACTCGAGCACGTCACTGTTTCGGCCGAAGCGCTCGACGATGCTGATCTCGAGGTCGTCGATCAGCGCGTGATAGCCGTCTGGATCATTGGGCCTCCGCTGCGCTTCGTAGCCCTGCGCGAATTCGTCGTAGTACGCGCGAGTCGGATCGAGGTCCTGCATGGGGGCGACGGAGAATAGCGCAGCGAGACGCGGGGGGCTCAACATGGAAATGCTCCCAGACATTCCCGAGCAACAAAACCTGGCAAACCCAGGTGAATGTCGAGCCGCTGTGTCTATACTCAATGCCGATGCGATCCCGCCTTTTAGAACGACTCCTCAGAGTAGGCGCGCTGGTTGGCGCCTTCATGCTCGCGAGCCTCCTCGCCCTCAAGCTCCATCTGAGAGGAGAGGGGCTCTGGGATGGGCTCGCGCCTGCGAGTGCGGCGAGTGCGCAGACCAGCACGGCCTACGATCTGACGCAGCTCAAGGTCACCAACGAAGTGCTGCGGATCATCCGCGACAAGTACGTGGATCCGAAGCGGGTGAAGCCACGAGAAATGCTCTTGAGCGCGCTCAACTACGTGCAGCGCGACGTGGCGCAAATCATCGTGCTCTACGAGGACGGCTCGCCCACTGTGAAGGTGCGTGTCGACACGCAGGAAAAGGAGTTCCGCGTCGACAACGTGCAAGGCTTGTGGGATGTCGCCGCGCGTCTGCATGACGTGTTCGCGTTCGTGCAAGACAACCTCCGCGGGACCGAAGTGGATCTGCGAGAGGTCGAATACGCCGCGTGCAACGGCATGCTTCACACACTCGATCCGCACAGCGTGCTGCTCTCGCCCGAGGCCTACAAGGACATGAACCTCTCCACGAGCGGCCAATTTGGCGGGCTCGGCATCGTCATCTCGTTGCGCGACCAGCAGCTGACGGTCATCAACCCCATGCCGGGCACTCCGGCGGGGCGAGCCGGTTTGCGTCGTCACGATCGCATCGTGAAGATCAACAACGAGAGCACGCTCAACATGGGCCTCAACGAGGCCGTCAATCACTTGCGCGGCGCGCCCGCGAGCAAAGTCACCGTGTGGATTCATCGCGACGGGAACGACGGTTGGCAAGGCTCGCGCCCTTTCGAACTCACCCGCGAGACGATTCACGTGGCGAGCGTCGAGAGCAAGCTGCTCGAGGGCAACATCGGTTACGTGCGCCTCAAAGGCTTTCAATCGAACACCTCCAACGAACTCGACACCGCTCTCGCGGACATGAAAAAGAGCGGAGAGCTCAAGGGCCTTGTGCTCGATTTGCGCGGTAATCCAGGCGGATTGCTCGATCAGGCGGTGAAGATCGCAGACAAGTTCATCGCGAGTGGTCCCATCGTCGCCACAGTGGGTCATGGCGAAGGCGCCGAGGGACGCGACGAACGCACCGCGCACGCAGAAGGCACTGAGCCGAACTATCCGATCATCATGCTCGTGAGCGGCAACTCGGCGAGCGCCAGTGAGATTGTCGCCGGCGCGATGAAAAACCACGATCGCGCGGTCATCGTTGGCGAGACGACGTTCGGCAAAGGCAGTGTTCAACTCGTGTTCAACGAACTGCCCGACAAGGCGGCACTCAAACTCACCATCGCTCAGTACCTCACCGAACCGGGTGACATCTCGATTCAAGGCACGGGCGTCACGCCAGACATCGAACTCGATCCGATGACCGTGGACTTGCAAGAGATGGATCTCACGGTCAACTCCGCGAACGCGATCAAAGAACGCGATCTGTCGCGGAGTTTGTCGAACTCGCACATCCGCGAAGGTCAACGACCGCTCGAGACCGTGCGTTACTACTTGCCGCAGAAGGATCGACTCGATCTTCTCGACCGCGGCGGCGATCCAGACGACGTGTTCGCGATGGACTTTCCGATCAAATTCGCCCGCGATTTGGCTGCAAAAGTCCCTTCGGGGATTCGGCCCGACCAAGTGCAATCTGCCAAGGCGTTCATCGAAACGACTCGCGCAGGGGAGCTTGGCAAGGTCGTCGGAGATCTCCAGAAGCTGGGCATCGATTGGAGCGATGCGCCCGCAGACACACCGCAAGCGCAGGGTCCTGTGCAGAACCTCGACGTGAAGGTCGAGACCGATCGCAGCGGGAACGAAGTGAATGCAGGCGATCCGATGACGCTCAAGGTCACGGTCACCAACAAGAGCACGGCACCCGTGTTCCGCCTCTATGCGGTGAGCCAGAGCGACAATGGCATGTTCGACAACAAAGAGTTGTCGTTCGGAAAGATCGATCCAGGCAAATCGCGCACTGCCACTGTGCCGCTTGGCTGGTGTGACTTCGAAGGTCACAAGGTCGGCTCCACTGTGCCGCTCCCCAAGGATGCTCCACGAGTGTGTCGAGTGCCGCGCGATGCGTTGACCCGCGCAGACGGCATCAAGCTGCACTTCGAAGAAGCAAAAGGCCGCGTGCCTCCGGAGGCTGAAATCAGGGCTACCGTGCGTGCGGTCGAGCGCCCGATATTTTCTTACTCGTACCAAATCACCGACAACCGCAAGGGCAACGGCGATGGCCTCGTGCAGAAGGGCGAAGAGCTCACCATGTACTTGGTGGTGAAGAACACCGGGAAGGGTAAGAGCTTCGACGCGCAAGCAAACCTCCGCAACCTGTCAGGCGACGGCTTGCTCCTCCACGAGGGTCGCTTCAACGACGTGTCCAACATGGCACCTGGTGAGTCTCGCCGCGTGGCGTTCACATTCGATGTGCAACCGCAGCTCGAAGGCAACGAAGCTAAACTCGAGTTGTCGATCATCGATCAAGAGTTGCGCGAGTCAGTCGCCGAGAAGGTTCGCATTCCGATCGTCAGCGGCGGAGTCTCCACACCCGAGACAGGCGCGATGAAGGCGACCGCACAAGGCGCTGCACTACAAGAGTCGCCCGATCCGAAGTCGCGCACATTTGGTCGCCTGGCAGCGGGGACCTCGGCGAACGTACTCGCAGGCTTTGGCGACTATGTGAAAGTGAGTCTCGGCGCAGGTCGATTTGGTTTCGCCAAGCGCACGGAATTGGAAGCGGGTGGCACCCCGGCACTCGTCATCGCGTTCGAAGACGCCATGATTCACGCACCGCCAGCGATCGAATTGTCTTCGCCCATGCTCGCGACCAAAGACGGAAAGATCACGATCAAAGGCAACGCGAGTGACGACGCGCGCTTGCTCGACGGCTACGTGTTCGTCGGCTCGCGCAAGGTCTTCTATCACTCGAACCGCAACGGCGCCGACCCCAAGCAGATGGCTTTCGAGGCGGAGGTTCCGCTTCGTCCTGGGGTCAATGCGATCACAGTGGTCGCGCGCGAGAACCCCGACACCACCAGTCGGAAGACGTTTGTCGTCCGCAGAGATGGGCCGAACGGCGAGCTGCTGCCCACCCCCAAAACGGAAGACGATCTCGGCGAAACATCTGGCCCCGACGACGATTGATGATCGTCGGCCTAGGACTCGACGTCTGCTCGATCGATCGCATGCGTCGGGCGATCCAGCGACACGGGGATCGGTTCGTCGCGCGCATTTGTAGTCCGCGTGAGCGAGGAGATGTTGGGCAGCGTGATCTTGCCACGTTCGTCGCGTCGCGCTTCGCCGTCAAAGAAGCCTTCGCGAAGGCGCTCGATGGCGCGCCTGGAGTGGGCTGGCACGAGGTCGAAGTCCGCAAGTCTGCCAGCGGCAAACCGTCGCTCGCGCTGCATGGTCGCGCCATCGAAGCCACAGAGCGAGTGCATGCCGATCGATGGCATGTGACGATCACTCACGACGCAGGCATCGCAGCTGCAGTTGTGATCCTGGAGTCGACATGAAAGTCGTCCTGTCGCGGGAACAGATGCGCGCGTTCGATCGATTCGCGATCGAGCAATGTCATGTGCCGAGTCTCGTCTTGATGGAGAACGCTGGGCGCGGCGCTGCTGACGCGATCGAGCGCGGAATTCTCGGTGGATCCGCGCATGGCAAGCGAGTCCTGGTCGTTTGTGGAACCGGCAACAATGGTGGTGATGGCTTCGTCGTCGCGCGACAGCTGATGGGTCGGGGCGCTGAGGGTTCCGCCGTACTCGTCGGCGACGCCACGCGACTGTCCGCAGACGCGCGTGTCAACCACGACGCTTGGGTCAGCATCGACGGAGACGTGACGAGCGAACTCGACGGCATCACGAGCGCAGACGTGATCGTGGACGCGCTCTTCGGGACTGGTTTGGATCGCCCCATCGAAGGCGCTCCTGCCGAAGCGATCGCGCGCATGCACTCCTCGCGCTCGCCCATCTTCTCACTCGACATCCCTTCTGGTCTGCACGCCGACTTCGGGACTGTCTTGGGCACTGCGGTGCGCGCAACGGCGACGGCGACCTTCGCGCATCACAAGCGAGGCTTGCTCACGCCCACAGGGGCAGTGCACTCGGGTGTGCTCACAGTCGTGGACATTGGCGTGCCCGCCTCGATCGTCGCCAGAACGGGTCACGATGCCGAACTCACCACCGACGACGATGCACGCAACTGGCTAACGCTTCGGTCCGCAGACGCTCACAAGTATCGCGCAGGTCACGTTGGAGTGATCGCCGGATCACCTGGAAAAACAGGCGCCGCGCTGCTTGTCGCGCATGGCGCATTGCGCGCGGGAGCCGGAGCCGTCACCGTCGCCACTTGGATCGACTCAGCGCCTGCGCTCGAAGCGCGAGCCCTCGAAGTGATGACCGCGCGCATCGATGACGAGTCGAGCGTCGATGCGTTCCTCCAAAACAAGCGCGCGATCGTCGTCGGACCAGGACTCGGGACGGACGATCGATCGCGTCGTGTGATCATGCGTGTGCTCCAGACGTTCGATGGTCCCGTGGTGCTCGATGCCGACGCACTGGCGCCTTTCGCCGGTCGCGCATCGGAGCTGGCGAAGGCGAAGGCAAAGCTCGTGTTGACACCTCACGCCGGAGAGGCCGCGCGTCTCCTTGGCAGCACATCGGCTTCGATCGAGGCGGACCGCTATGCGTCGGTACGCGCACTCGCAAAAGCAACTGGCGCGATCGTTCTTTTGAAAGGAGCGCACACACTGGTCGCCGACCCGTCCGGGCGTGTGACGATTTCTCCGGTGGTGTGTCCAGCTCTCGCGACGGCAGGGTCGGGAGACGTGCTCGCCGGAGTGCTTGGCGCGCTTGCCTGCAGTCTCTCTCTCTTCGAAGCCGCAACTGTTGCCGCACTCCTCCACGGGCGCGCCGCAGAGGCGTGGTCGGCTCGTCATGGTGACCGCGGCCTGCTCGCCTCGGAGATTGCCGATGGACTGCCCGATGTGTTCCACGCGTTGCTCGGTGGCCACGCGCGCGTCTAGCCAGACACACCAACCGGTACCAACACGCCTTGTTTTGAGGCGTATCCGTGGTGGCACTCTCGTTGCGATAGCGCCTGGGACACGGAGGAACACACCGTCCCATGGTTTGCCAAAACACTTCGCCATCGCAACGCCCCCATCGCAGTCCTGTCGTCGCCCGCGACGCCAAAGAGATCCGCGCGGGTCTCGTGTTGATTGTCCCAGAGCTTCGCGCCCGCGCGCTTCGCTTGTCGGGCAATCCCACGCTGGCTGACGACCTCGTCCAAGACACCATCGAGCGCGCGCTCAAGTTCGAGGGACAATACGAACGAGGGACCAACCTTCGCGCGTGGGCGTTCTCGATTCTCTTCAGTGTATTTGTGACTCGCTATCGCCAGAAGCGCCGCGAGAAGAACGCGTTGCGTGTGCTGGCGTTCGATCCCAACGCGTGGACGCAACCCGTCGGCGACAAACCAGACGCGCGAGTGACTCTGACCAAGAGCACGACCGCGTCGCTCGATTCGTTGCCCGCCGGATTTCGTGCGGCGATCGTCATGGTGGATCTAGAGGATCACACTTATCGCGACGCAGCCGAGTTGCTCGGCGTGCCAGTAGGCACCGTGATGAGTCGACTCCACCGCGGCCGAAAGATGCTCAAAGAGGCGCTCGCCGCGTAGTGGCTCAAATCAGCCTGTTCGAGGGGCCCACGGCATGTCGGCGGTGTTGCGGTCGTGGTTCTCTCGACGGGCGAGCACGAACAGCAGGTCGCTCAATCGGTTCAGATACACGACCACCTCCGTGCGCGGTGTGGCGTCGTCGACTGCAAGCACGCAGCGTTCTGCGCGTCGACACACCGTGCGCGCATGATGCAGCGCGGCCGCTTGCCCCGTGCCCGCGGGCAGTACGAAATTCTTGAGCGCCGGCAGGCCTTCTTCGGCTGAATCGATCGCGCGCTCGAGCTGCTCTGCGTCTGCATTGACGAGGAGCTTCATCCCCAACTTGTCTTCTTTGCCCGGTACACACGCGAGCTCGGCGCCGAGTGTGAAGAGGTCGACCTGCACCTGCGAGAGGATGGTCTCTGCGTGAGTACCAAGTCCCAGCGCGCGTGCGACGCCGATCACCGAGTTGAGTTCATCGACTGTGCCGTAAGCGTCGACGCGCGAAGAAGCTTTCTTCACTCGCGCGCCGCCAAAGAGGCCTGTCGTCCCGTCGTCGCCCGTCTTCGTGTAGATGCGCATCAAGCTCGTTTAGCGCGACTGTGCGCCGCGAGGAAGCTCACGCGCGTCGGGCGGCGGTCGCAGTGGTCTGCTCTTTTGTCGAAGAGTATTCCTTGTAGAACTCGAGTGCCTTGTCGAGGAGCTTCTGCGCGTCCTGCTGTGACGCTCGCGCGTCATCGACTGCGTTTCTGGCATGACTCGCAGCATGACTGTGCGCTGTCGCGGACGTGTCGTCACCCAATGCAGCGTAGTCGAGCAAGCTGGCCGTTAATTTCCCCGATGCGCTGATGGAATCACCTCCGAGTTTCAGGTTTGTCGCATCGACTTTGAAGTCGTACTTTTGTTGGGCCAGATTTGCCGCAACACCAGAGTCTGCTGCTTTGCCAAGGTTGTTGAGCTTGTCGCCCGCAAGGTCTGCCTGCGCGGACTTGAGGCCCGATGCCGCTGAACATGCGCCGCTCGCCGCGGTCGCGGCGCCAGAGACGACGCCGCTAGCAAGTGCCGCGACGGCCTTGTTTTGCATCTCGTCCAGTTGCTTTTGCTCCTCGCCTTCTTGAAGCCGTTCGGCGACCGCTTTCAGTTTCTCACTGCTCTGCCGTTCGCTGCGACCCATCGCGACGACCAGCGCCGCGAGTGCAGCGCCAGGGTCGCCTGACACAGCCAGTTCGTTCAAGCCCGAAGCAAGCAAGCTCGGTGCGCCAGAGGTCGCGCGCGCGCCGCCATCGTCGTCTTGAGGTACCGAATTCCAATTCGTCTTGTTGGTTTGATCAATCGTTGTCATGTTCACACCCTCATCGAACTGGCCATGACCAGTGTTTGTCCGTTGGTATTGATTGCGCCTTGAAGCGTTTGAAGAGCGCGGTCGTGCGACTTGGAGGTCTCTTTGATTCCGTCGATCAACCAACCCACCAAGCGATCCATTTTTGCTGCGTGCTGCCCAGCTTGTTTGCCGTCGATCGCGTCTTCCGCGGACGCGTAGTTCCATGCGGCGCTGCCGATTTGAGTCGCGCCTTGCACCACTTGGGCGACGCCCGCTGCGATCTGCGCGCCGCCAACAACCGCTTTACTCGCCGCGCTGGAACAGCCGGTCACGACCATTCCGACGCTGGCCGCCGCTTGCGCGCCGGTGCCCACCGCTGAGGCGCCAAGGCTGCAGATCGCTGCGGCGACTCCGAGGCCAATCGAGGTGCCCGTGGATGCCGTCTCGCTACCGCTTAGCGTTCCGACCACGTGAAATTGCTGTTCGGCGAACGCCATCGCCGACAGGCAGACAGACGCGACGAGCAATCCGCTGGCCGCCCCGCAGGTGAAGCATGCCGCGACCGCAGAGATCACCGTCACGACCACCGAAGCAACCTTGGAGAACACGCCCCATGTCGCCGCGGTCTCCTTGGCGTCCTCTTGGTCCGCGACCGCCTTGGCTTCGCGTGCGAGGTCGGCCTCTTTTTCTCGCTTGTGAGCGAGCACCTGGGTCTCACCGAGCTTCAAGTTGGTGTCCCGCGATCGAGACATCAATTCGTAGAGGAGCGTCATGCCGGCGCTCGGGTCTGCGTTCGATGATGGCGGCGAGATCAAAGCGGGCGATGTCGTGTCGGCCCCAGGCACGCTGCGATTGGCATCGGCGGGATGTGTTCGCGTCGTTGATCCAATGGGATTCATGCGGCTCTCCGTTCATAGGCAACGATTTTGCGAAGCTCGTCATCGGTCTGCTCGTCGATGCGAAGTTCAACCTGTTCGAGCATCAATCCAGCCGCGTCCTCGTCGCCAAGTCGGCGCAGCACGCGTACCAGCGCAACGCCACATTTGATGCTGTCTTGCGCGAGCGTGCACCCGACTGCGTAGATCTCTCTCGCCACCTCATCGTGACCCGCACCTTCGTGTGCAGCCCCGAGCGCGACCCACGCGCGTTCATCTTGCGGCGCGACGATGCACATCGCGCGCAGGACGTCGGCGGCGTCCTTGAAGCGCTCGTTCGAGAGCAACCAGTGTCCAGTCGCGTAGAGACCTTCGACCGCACGCGCCTTATCGGTCGCGTCGATGGACTGAGCTGCTCCCGCGATGGCAAGCAGCTCTTTGATGTTGGTTGTGTCCATCTGTGCCTCAGTGACCGATGTTTCCGGCGATTTTGTTGAGCTGCTCACCAAGCGCCTGCACCATTTGGGTGACCGTGCTCACGGCGGTCTGGCGCTGCGACATCAGCGCTTGCAGCTTGATCATGTCGAGCTCGCTGCCGCTGTTGAGATCCTTTTGAATGCCTGCAACGGGCTGACTGATCATCGTCGACATCGCAGATACGGAATACGTTCCCGCGGCCAGCGCGACAGACGCGTTCGGGTTGTAGGAGGCCGACGGAGGAGTCCCAGTCACCGTCACGAGCTTGCCCGCCAGGGTCAACAGCGCCTGCTGCGTGGCAGGGTCGGAGACGTGGTTGGCAGCGTCGATCAGTTTGGCCGCGGCAGCCTTGATCGTGCCGTCCTCCGTCGACTTGCCGGAGACCGTAAGGTCGTCATGGCCGAAGTTGAGGTCGCCTTGGAGTGTCGCGAGAATGGCCGAATCGTGGTTCGCCGTTTGTTGCTTCTCGAACTTCGTCTGAATCTGGTCGTCGAGACCACGCAAGCGCGTCGCGCAATAGTTCATGAGCGCGTCCGGCGTGAGATAGGAGAAACTCGCCATGTCCACGTTGACGAGGACTTGTTGTGCGAGGTTCACGTTCTTGTGTTGAATATTGGAGTGGTCCATGGTCGTTCCTTCACGCCCTAACGGCGCCGAGTTGAATGGTTGGTGATGCTTGCGCTATGCACGCATCGTCGAGCTGCTCGAGCAGCTCTGTTGGCATCTGAAACTGAATGTCGCCGAATGCGGCGAGTTGCTCCTTGGCCGCCGCGAGCGCTTCGTCTTGCGCACGCAGTTCGCTTTGGAGTTCTTCGATGGTCTTGTGCATGTCGTTCTCCGTTTCCGTGTCGGTCTGACCTCCTATCGACCGGTCACGGCGGGAGTTGCGCGCCATGCAAAAAAAATCGCTCAGCCGACGGATGTGCAGCCCCCGTCGAACACGCAGTCGCTGACGACTTCACCATCACACGGCTCAAATCTGCGGTGAAAGCAGAGCAGTGACGGTCATCGCTCCGAGGTTAGGCAGAATCGCGCGCGACAGTCGCTCCGGGATAGGTGACGCGGGCGGGCGGCGCGCCGTAGCAGGGACCAACCACCTCCGCGGCGAGTGTGACGCCGCCACCGTCGTCAGCAGCGCATCCCGTGATCAGGTCTGGGAAAGGTCTGGGTTGTTCATAGCTCCGTTCGGCGCACCCGCATTGAGGGCACGTGCCGCACGTCGAGCCGTCGTTCCAGTAGTCGAGTTGCGTCGCATTGGATGGTGTATAGGACTCACAGTGATCTTCGCCACCGTATCCGGGGCGGTAGTGAAGGCAGTATTCGGTCGCCCGTGCGCATGAGTTCGTCCCGCAGGCGAACGAGCCGCGCAAGCCGCAGGAAGGCGACGGAACGCGCGGGTCCAATGTCAGTGGCGCTCGTGCCTCTTCGGTTGCGTCCAGAGATGCGTCTGCGAGCGTCGAAGCGACGGGTGCGCTCGTGCACGCCGAACTTGCAATGGCCAGGGTGCTTGCGGCAAGCCAACGCGAGCGACTCATGCGCGGGGTCGAGAGCGCGGACTCTGCACGACCATTGGAAATGGCACCGCAAAATGGGCACCTCGAAGCCGAACGCTTGACGTAGCAATCACAAGACGAACAAGCGAAATAAGGATTTTTCATCGTTTATTCATCAACGCAAAAGCCAAGTCTCGGTTCCGGCTACTACTGCCTGCGCTCGCTCGAGTTCTTCTGTGGGCCAGTCCTCTTCGATGATCTCGAATCGACCGTGATCGAAGGCTAGCCCTGGTGCCTTCTCCACGCACGTGATGCGCTCACGTTTGCCCTGTTTGAGAAGTGTCGCCGTGCGACTCGATGCCGAGCGTGCCGCGACCCGCACTGCATGATCCTTTGCGCCCACCCGGAAGGTCGCCGCGTAGCAGGTGTTCGTGCGGGCCGTAGTATCCGAGATTGTTGCCGGGCCAAATTCGCAGGTCGCGCAAATCGCCTTGTTTCTTGAGCTTTGCGACGGTCGGCATCACGTCGATAAGGTGATAGGGCTCGAGCAAAATCGAAGGATCGTCTGCCGCGCGACCCGACGCGACTGTGAGTTGAACTTGCCACGAGTGCGCACCAGCATCCGCAATGAGCGAGAAAATGTCGGGCAGCTCGGTGCGATTGCGGCGACCGATTTGAGTGTTGGCTGAGACCTGCACACCTGCGTCCGCGAGGTTCTTCATCGCCACGAGTGCCGATGCATGAGAGCCGTGCAAAGAGCGCAGCGCATCGTGAGTGTCCTTTGCTCCGTCGATCGAAACCGACACGCTCATCATCCCAGCGTCTTTCGCCGCGCGTGCTCGCTCGGGTGTGATGCCTCGTCCACCGGTGACCATGGTGCACTCCATGTTGCGTGCCCGAATCGCGCGGACGATCTCGGTCCAGTCGTCGCGCAGATAGGCCTCGCCTCCGATGAGCGTGACCTCGAGTACGCCGAGGTCGGCCATTTGATCGACCAGATCGATCGCCTCTGCGGTAGTGAGTTCGTTCGGCCTGGCTCGTCCCGCGCGCGAGCTGCAATGCGAGCACGAGAGATCGCACCGCAGCGTGACCTCCCAGACCGCGTAAATTGGGCGTGTCTTGCGGTCGATCGTTCGCGACGCATCGGCGAGCGGCGGAAACGAAACAAGCGGCAGTCGGCGCTTGGTTTCTCCGACGCGCGCGACCGACATGTGACTAGCGTAGCACCGCAGCTAGGTGCCAATCCCGATGCGAATCTTCACTTTGATTCCGTCGGCCGGCCACGTGGCGCGCGTATCGACGTGACCTTGCCACGCGACGACGATGGTGTGGCCATCGGGAAACATCGGTCGCAGATCGCCGTGGTAGAGCACCGTCAGCGGAGCAGCGCTTGCGTGAGATCCCTCGAACGAGACCAGCGGCGTGTGCTGATCGCCGACGATCACATTCGCTTCTGCGTCCTCGAGAAAACCCAGTGTGGTGCCGCCTGGCGTTTCGACCTCGAATGTGACGGACGTGAGCACGGCCTTGTTCGCGCGGTTGACGTTCTGATCGATCGCAATGACGGACTCGAACGCGAACGCCCCGTTTGGCGGACGATGGAACGTGAACTCGAACTCGGTGCCCTGCTCCGTGGCCCCACCACACGATGCGACGAACAAGCTCAGTGCGCAGCCAACTCCAACGCGGCGGTTCATGATCATCCTATTGCCACGCTTAGGTGAATCCGTCATTCCAACCGCTCCACGCAAAGAAAAAGCCCCAGCATCCTCTCGGACACTGGGGCTTGATGCAGACCTGACCGCGAAATTACGCGCGGAAGATCTCTGCGATCGTCTCGGCGAGCTGCGCTTCGGTCACCTTCTTGGCAAACGCGAGCTCTTTCATCAGCAGGCTCTTGGCTTGATCGAGCAAACGACGCTCTCCGAAGCTGAGATCCTTGTCGAACTTGAGGCGGTGCATGTCGCGCAGCACCTTGGCGACTTCGTGCGGCGAGCCGCTCTTGATCATCTCGGTGTAGGCACGAAAGCGGCGGCTCCATGGCTGCAAGTCGACAGCGACTTCGCGCGCGCGCATGGTGTCGAGGACAGAGTCGGCCTCTTTGCCGCTCATGATTCCACGCAAGCCCGCCTGAACGGCGGCGCTCGTGGGGACCATGACCTTCATGCCGTTGTCGAGGATCTTCAGGATGTAAAACATCCCTTTGGTGCCGCCGAGCTCGCGGTGCTCGATGGCAGTGACCTCACCAACGCCATGGCTCGGATGCACGGCCTTGTCGCCGATCTTGAAGTTCACGGGCTTTCCGTCGCTCGGCATGGGCGGCGGAGGCGTCGTGAGCAAGTGACGCGGACGACCGTTGGGACCCATCATGGGACGCGGTCCAAGATGCGGCGTGGGCGCAGTCACGACAGGAGCAACGGGTTTCGGCGCTTCGACGGGGACGGTTTTGGCCGCTTTCTCGGTCTTGGTCTCGGCTTCTGGAAGCCGGCGAAGGGGTCGTGTGCGGGCAGCCGGTGCGGCTGGTTTGCGCAGCGCCTTTTGGGCGGTTTTGGGTGCGGTAGGCCGTGCTGAGGGTGCACGGGCTGCAGAGCGAACACTTGTACGAGGCATTTGTTTTTGCTTTGCGATTACGGCGAGTTAGCCTACACCAAAGCCGCAACGGCGGCAATCCGGCACAGACCACTGCCCCGTCAAACGGAGCGCGCCCCTTTACCATTCCCGAGGCCTCGCCGTCAAACGACAGTTCTGCGC
>JAYVXK010000534.1:0-1745 GCA_043785265.1 Myxococcales bacterium
GGCATGAGCCTTCTCCCAGTTTCTCAAATTGAGAATGGGAGGAAGGTTGCTAGGGGATTTAGGAGACCCTCAGGTGCTCATCAACTGGCGCGCTGCACAAACATTCATCGGCGTGAGTGCTGGAATGCCAAGCTCAGTCCACGTGCGCGCCTGCCGACGGTAGGTGTTGATCATCTGACTCGACTTGTGGCCCGTGCGATCGGCGATCCAAGTCTCCGTCTTCCCATGCGCAAGGTTGACCGTGACGAACGTCGCGCGAAAGTCGTGGACGCGAAGTTGAACGCGCGTCTTGTTGTTCTCGAACAGCTCCGCCCGATCGACGCCGGCGAGCGCGAGGTGACGGCGAAGTGCTCCCGCAAGTCGATCGCGTTGAGTCAACGCAAACACGTTGTCGCGCTCGGGTACGTGCTTGCGCCACGCTTTCAACGCAGCGACAACGTCGGCGCCCATCGCCCACGCGCGGGGATCGTCCGTCTTGTTCACGTCGAGGCGGAGCATGCCGCGTTGGAGATCAAGATCGCGCCACCGCAGTGCGAGCGCCTCGCCCTTGCGAAGGCCTTCGCGCGCGAGGAGCCCGTAGAGGACGCGATGCTCGAGTGGCACAGCGATGCACGCCAGTAGTTGCGCGTCCTCTTCGGGGAACAGATACGCCTTCACACGATTGGAGTTTGGCGGAGGAAGGAATCCGCGGGGCAGGGGGCTTGATCGCAAGACGCGCAATGGGTAGACGGAGATCGCGAAGACGCGGTGCATGAGTTGAGCGGTGTGTCGACGCGAGGAGCGGGAGAGTGAGCGCGGCAGATTGGCCATCACGCGTTCGCAGTCCTCGAGCAGCACGGAGTCGATCGGCTTGTCACCGAACTTCGTCCCATCATGGAGGAGCACGTTCAAGATGTGCTTGTTGGCGCGGTGACGGTCCTCGTCGACGGTCCGTTTCACGCGGATGTGATCGGGATGCTCCTCCGCGAGTTCACCCTTGTTCCATCGCGTGAAGACTGTGCGAAATGTGCGCACCGTATGGACGGTTCGCGGCAGCTTGGCGAGCAGCTTCTCTTTGCCGATCACGAGTCCGTCGACGATCTTCTCGAGTTCGGTGAGAGTCTGCGGATCGCCTGGTGCCGCCCGCTCGATGAGTTTCTCTGCGACCGCAATGTCGTACTGGTCTGACACGCGAAATCGAGCGATGAGGTGCGCGATTCGCTCGCTGAGCGCCAACCCCTCGGCTGTGCCTCGCACGTTGGGCATGACGCGTGCGGTGCGAGCACGTTTGCCTAGCGAAACCCGGACGAACAACCGTCCGCGCGACTCGAAGCAATTCCCTTCTGCGTCCTTGCGGATGTGGCCCTTCATGGGGCACACATCGCTCTGTCGCTGCAACTCCGCAAGCGGTGTCTTGGACATCACGCTGCGCGGCGGGATAGGCCCAAAACGTCGCGCAAGTCGTCGCGCTTTCTCGCCAGTTCCGCGCGTTGTGGTGCTCGTGCACGCTGCCACGCGGTGTGCGAAACCGTCCAGATCTTCCCTTGACGTCGCGCTTCCGGAATGGAGCGGCATGCGCGCGCGAAGAGCGTGCGTGACGGTACGTCGGGCGGAAGGTCTCGCGACGTGTAGAGCGCTTCACCTTGGGCCTCGTGGTCGAGCGCTGCCAGTTCCGTGAACGCGTTAGCCACCACCAGCAACAGCTCGCGCCGTCGTGCGACGCTCATGCTGCGATCGCCTCCCCGTCGATGAGCAGTGTCGTGGTG
>JAYVXK010000535.1:0-5932 GCA_043785265.1 Myxococcales bacterium
GCGCGAGAGGCTCCGGATCGGCTCGGCGAACGGGAGCATCCACCCGCGCGGCACGCATGACGCCGTCCAGTTCGCCGCGGGCGAGCTTGCGAATCTCATTGATGTCGTTGTTGAGTCCGCCTTCGGCGAGAACATCGTCGATGCCGCTTTGGACGCGGAGATCACTGGCCATGCGTCGGAGCTTGCCAGACCACTGGCCCAGCTTGCGCAGGACCTTCGGCAACTCTTTCGGACCCATCACAATGAGGCCGAAGATGACGATGACCGTCAATTCTCCAAACGACATGCCGAACATGAGACGCACACGGAGCCTAGCACTCAGTCCACCCGTTGAGTCCCCCCTCTCACTTCGTTCGAGCGTGCAGCGCCGTGGCGCCCGCAATCAGCTATACAACGTGCGATGCACGCGCTCACGGGGCTGTCTCCTGTTCGGCTCGCGTCGCTCCTGCGCGATGTGCGCGTGGACGAGGCGCGCAAGATCGTGAGTGTGGCGCACAGGTTCGGCGTGTTGCCCAAGGGCATCGCTCAAGTGAGACGCGAAGCCCTCGCAGAAGTGGTCGCGAGTTGTTCGATCCCGTCGCTCACGCTCGTCGCCCACGAACGCAGCGAGGTCGATCCCTTCCAGAAGCTGGTGTTCGCTTCGTTCGAGAAGGGTCGCGAGGTGCGCTTCGAGGCTGTGCGCATTCCGCTCGAGAAAACAGGGCGTTTCTCGGTTTGCGTGAGTTCGCAGGCGGGTTGCGCGCTCGCGTGCACGTTCTGCGCGACAGGCAAGCTCGGTCTCGATCGCAACCTGGAGGCGTGGGAGATCGTCGAGCAAGTGCGGCAAGTGAAGAGCACTCTCGGGACTGGTGAGCGCATCACGGGTGTCGTGTTTCAAGGCATGGGCGAGCCGATGGCGAATCTCGATCGCGTGCTGCAGGCGATCGAAGTCTTGACCGATCCGAGCGCGCTCGCGATTGACGGGCGCAACATGACCGTGTGCACCTCTGGGATTCCGTCAGGCATTCGCCGCCTCGCAGAACAGGCGCCCAAGATTCGTCTCGCAGTCTCGATCGCGAGCGCGCGCAGAGACGTGCGACGCTCACTCATGCCGATCGAGGCCACGCACGCTCTCGACGAAGTCATCGACGCGTGCGTGTTTCATGCCCAAAAGACAGGCCTTTCACCAATGTGGGCTGTGACGCCGCTCGCAGGCGTCAACGACACCGACGACGACGCGCGTGCGCTCGCGACTCTCGCCAAGCAATTCACCGAACGCGCAGGGCGTCGCCCACGCATCAGTGTGATTCCTTTCAATTCGATCGAAGGAGAACCTTTTACTCGCTCTGGGCGCGAACAGGCGTTTCGCAAAGTCATGTCGGACGAAGGGGTCTTCACGCACATGCGCTACAGCGGGGCAGGGGACATCGCCGCCGCGTGCGGTCAACTCGCCGCACGCGTTTGACGGCTCCCCTCTTTTGAAAAGACAGGAGCACACCACGCTTGCTCTGCGTGCGCAGCTGGGTTCCTCTCCGACATCCATGAAGCTCGCTCGGAGCATCTTCGTCGCTATGGTTCTGTTCGCGGTCGCCGCGCCTCTGGCGAGCGCAGGCGAGGGGAACCCAACCGGGACCGCTCCCGATGCGGCGTCGATCACCAGCAAGACACTTTCCATCGGCACCGTCATGATGGACTTCGAGTTCGTGCCCAAAGGCACCTTCGACATGGGATCGCCCATGACCGAGAAGGACCGCAATCCAGACGAGACGCAACACACTGTCACGATCAGCCATGATTTATGGGTCGCGCGCACCCCTGTTACCTTCGCGCAGTACCAAGCGTTCGTCTCCGCAACGGGGCATCAAACTGAGGCAGAGAAAGGAACGAGCGGCGGTTTTGGTGTCGAGAACGGCACGCTGATCCAAAACAAAAAGTACACGTGGAAGACCCCCGGCTACGCGACTGACTCGGACCTGCCCGTGACGCTCGTCACCTACGACGACGCCACGTTCTTCGCGGACTGGGCTTCCAATCAAGCGCATGTGCAACTGCGGTTGCCCACCGAGGCGGAGTACGAGCGCGCCGAGCGCGGCGACAGCACATCGGCGTTCTATTCAAAAGATGGCGATCCTCTCACCACTGGATGGTTTGGCACCAACTCGAACAACCATTCTCATGCAGTCGCGACACGGGCGGCCAACAAGTTCGGCCTCTACGACATGAGCGGCAATGTTTGGGAGTGGTGCGGCGACGTGTATGGGCCCTATGCCGTCGGCGGAGTCACCGATCCGCTGGGCACGACGCCGCCGTCAGGCGAGCCAATGCGCCGCGTGCTTCGCGGCGGCTCGTTTCTGAAGGATCCGAAGAACGGTCGCTCTGCCGCGCGATACCGAAATACGCCCGGCAGTCGCAACGCGGACAATGGGTTTCGTCTCGTGTTTGATCCGGCCGTCACGTTGGCGACTCCTAGTGGGACTGGGCCCGCCCCAAGTGTCTCCGTCCAAATACAACACGACGCCGACCCGCCGGGCGTTCGCACGCGAACTGGCGGAAGTGGCGCGTTGCTCGGCATTCCGCTTGGTCTGGGATGTTTTGGCGGATTCATGGCGCTGCTCGTTTGGTTGCTGACGCGTGCAGCGTCGGGTGGGCGTGGCATCGCGCCCAATGTGACGACTCGCGTCGCGCAGGACGGCTTCTTCATCGTTGCGCCAGGAGTGGCGCCGGGTGCTCGCGTTCGATACGAGTGCGTCGTCCGCGGGGTGCCCATCACGGACGTGGTGCCGATCTCGGGACCAGAGACTTTCGTGTACACGGGTGGGTTGCCGGAAGTCATTCGTATCCTCGACGTCGTGTCGCTCGCTGGGTCGAGCTACCGCGGCGTCGCGGCACCGTACGAGATGTTTGGCAATCAACGACGCAGCGGCGGCGGTGGAGTGCCGATGCCGCATGCGCAACGACCGCGACCTGTCGCGGGACCTCCGCGTGCCTACTGAGATTATTGTCTTTTCAGAAGAAGAGAACGCCCCGCCGTGGTCTTTTGCGCGAACCGTGCGAGCGGTTCGACGCTTGGGGCGTCAAGCACGTGTCGTGTCACCGGCGGCTCTCTCGACGTGTCTGGTGCGCGCACGCGGCGCCGTTTGGCTTCTGCGCGCCGGGGCTGTTCCATTCTCGCTTCCACGCTTTCGAGCGAGCGCGACTGGCAAACCGCTGCTCGCGTTGGGAGCTACAAAAGACGCCGCGGTGTGGGTCACATTGCTCGCGCGGACCGGCGGTGATCTGAGCCGCGCACCGGCTTCCGTCATTCCCGAGCCATGCAGCATTCTTTTGGAACGAACGAGCACGCTCGCTGCTGCGCTGGATCAGAAGCAGTCGATGAGACAAGCCGTGGCGACGATCGCGCCGGGGTATCGGACGTTGGCGCTTGGCGCGCTCGACGTGAGTTACTCGCGGAGCCTGCGCGTCTTGGTCGCAGTGACCACCTTGCACCGCGGCGGCGCCGAGCGAGTGGCTGTCGATCTCGCGCAGGGACTGCCGACGCACGAGATCGCGACGCTGCTCGCTGTCCTCGATGAACCGCAGCGCCAGACGATATCGCCCTCCCCACGTGCGATCAGAGTCTATGAGGGCGGGCGTGATCGCGCGACGCGCGCCGAAGCTCTCGTCCAACTCGCCGAGCGAGAAGGTGTGGACGTGGTGTCGGCGCACCTGCTCGACTCCGTGGAGCTCGACCTTCTCGCGAGTCGCGATGTTCCCACTCTCGTGACGCTCCACAACGCACGCGCGGGTTGGCCCGAGGGCACGACCTCGACTCGCCCGAGCGCATTCGTTGCGTGTTCGAGAAGCGCAGCGAAAGAGGCGCGCGCGGCAAAGCTCCTCGCGCCGGTGCGTGTGGCGTTCAACGGAGTCGCTCTTTCGGTGGCGGCGGAACACGTCACACGCGAGTCACTGGGCATCGACGACGACGCGTTGGTGTTGATCGCAGTGGCCAATCCGAGACCTCAAAAGCGGCTAGAAAAGGCCGTTTCCGTGCTCGTCGCTCTCGTGCGTCGCGGTCTCGACGCGCATCTGGTCATCGTGGGGGCGCCGCTGTCGACGAGTGAGGCCGCCGCTGGTGCGTCTCGACTCGTCGACGAGGTGACAGCCGCGCTGGGTCTGGCGACGCGCGTCCATCGCGTAGGGTCGACCGCGGCTGTCTCTTCTTTTTTGGCGTGCGCAGACGTGATGCTGTCGACGAGCGCCTGGGAAGGGATGAGTCTCGCGCAGCTCGAAGCACTCGCGATGGGACTGCCCGTGGTGGCGTCGGACGTCGGTGGTGCCGAGGAGATCGCGCGCGCCCATCCAGGCCGGTATGTTCGCGTCTCCCTCGACGCGAGCGATGCCGCCTATGCAGACGCAGTGGTCAGCGCGACCGAGCCAGGACGCAGAGCGGGTGCATCCTTGGCCAAACCGTTTACCTCGCCCTGCATGGTGAAGCGCTACGCACACTTGCTCGAGCGGACAGCCGCGTGTGCTGCACGTCCGACGACTGGCCCTGTGTGGCTCGTGACCAACAACTTTTCGACAGGTGGCGCGCAGTCGAGCGCACGTCGATTGCTCCTCGCGTTGCGAGACAAGGGCGTTGATGTGCGCGCGGCAGTTCTGCAAGAGGACGCACGCGATCCAACGGCTGGACTGCGGTCGCTCATCTCGGCAGGCGTCGAGGTCTTTCCATTCGATCACGATCACCACGATCCGGCCATGATCGTGGGCGAAATTGCCAGAGCCATCGATCGCGATGGGGCGCATGCGGTGCTCTTGTGGAACGCGATCGCCGAATACAAGGTGCTCCTCGCGGACGCGCTCATGGGTGTGCGCGTGTTCGATGTGAGTCCTGGAGAGATGTTCTTCGCGTCGCTTGCGCGCTACTTCGGCAAACCGCGCGAAGACAGTCCGATCCTCGACGCGCGCGACTACGGATCGCTACTCGCCGGCGTGGTCGTCAAATACGAAGCCGAAGCCGCTCGCGCCGCAGAAGTGTTGAAGACGGATGTGCATGTCATCGCGAACGGAGTGCATGTCCCGCTCACACGCCCCGCGCGACGCCCATCCTCGCGACCCATGATCGTGGGCACGCTCGCGCGTATCTCTTTTGACAAGAGACTCGATCAACTCTTAGAGGCTACGCGTGTCGCGATGGCGTCGCACGGCCCGCCATTCGAGCTGCACATCGCGGGCCCAATCGAGACGGGTGAACACGAGTGGGCTCGCGAACTCGAGGCTTCGTGCGCGGACTTGCCCGTGCGTTTTGTCGGCGACCAATCGTCGCCTGAATTCTTGTCGACGCTAGACGTGTTCGCGATGGTCTCCGAACCCATGGGCTGCCCCAACGCTTCGCTTGAAGCGATGGCTGCGGGTCTCCCGGTCGTGGCTACGGACGTGGGGGGCGCGCGCGATCAACTTCAAGACGGCGCGGGCATCCTCGTTCCACGCGGCGACACACACGCGCTCGGTAGCGCCATCGCTCGCGTTTTGGCTGACTCTACGCTGCGCTCCGAGCTCAGCGAGCGAGCGTTCGCGCGAGTGAAAGAGCGCTTCTCGATCGAGCGAATGGCAGAGGACTACGCTCGGCTCTTGGGCCTAACGCTCTCTTGAAACGAATTGCCTAGAGCTTTGCGGTGGCTTTCTCGCGGTCTTCTTCGTGCTTCAGAAACGCACCCATCGTCGCCGCTGCCACGTCTTTTTCGAGTGAGCTGGCACCGAGCGTGACGAGAGCGCGTGCCCAGTCGATCGTCTCTGCGATCGAGGGCGACTTGTGCAGATCCATGGCGCGGACCTTCGCTGCGAATGCGGCGAGCTGCTCTGCGAGCACCTTTGCAATCCCGGGCACTCGCAACTCCAAAATCGCCACCTCACGAGAGGGAGGCGGGTAGTCGAGATAGTGGTGGAGGCAGCGCCGCCGAAGCGCATCGGTCAT
>JAYVXK010000536.1:0-1735 GCA_043785265.1 Myxococcales bacterium
GCTCGGTATTGCAGTTCGAGGATGTCGCGCGCGGTTCGCGCTCGGTCGAGCAACCCACCCGCGCGCATGCGCTCGACCATGTGACGAAACGAAAGATACGCGGCGTAGGCTTGGCCCACGTCGGCCGCGACGATCGACTCGGCCTTCGCCTGCGTGAGCGTCGTACGGGTGACGTCGGCTTGAGCGCGCATGATCTCTCCGCCCTGCTGGTAAAAAATCGGCAGAGTCGACGACGCGTTGATGACGAGAGCGCTGGGACTTGCGGCGTCGCGACCCGAGCCCACCGCGCTGTACTGAACTGACAGAGCGACATTGGGGACCTGTTGTCGCTCGGCAAGTTCGACAAAAGCCAACGCGCGCGTGCGATCAAATTCGCGAGCGCGAAGGTCAGGACGAGACCGCAACCCCAGAGCGATCATGTCTGCTTCGGTGGAGTTCTCCAAAGACGGCGGTACGCTGAAATCGAGCGGATCGACCGCAAAATCAGGGGCGATCGTGCGTTCGCCAAGAAGAAACGCGAGCTGTGCTTGCGCCATACGCAGAGAGGCGATCGCATTGGTGACCGCGGCGTCGCCCTCCAGCTTTTGAACCTCAGTGCGCGCGAGGTCTGCTTCGGTGATGACCTGCGGGTATCGCAGACGCGCGAGATCGAGGGAGCCTTGGAGCGTCGCCAGCATCGAGCGCGTTAGATCGAGCTGCGCCTTGGCGGCCTGCACTTGCACGTACGACTGCTTCACGCTCGACTCGAGCACACGCTGCGCATCCAGACGATAGAACCGCACGACTGCAAGCGCGTGGCGTGCGACATCGAGGCGCAGACCGCGTTTCTGGCTCACCGAATCGAGGATCGCCCCGTTATCGCCGATCGCCCAACCAAGGCTGTATTTGGCGCAACCGACGCAGTTTGGAACATCCGCCTGATAGTTGAACGCGGGGCCTGCAGCCACGCTGACGTACGGGTTGGGGACGTGGTCTGCCGCAGCAACGTCACCTTCTGCGTTCATCATCGCGGCGTCGGCAATGAGTAGGTCGAGTCCTCGAGTGCGGAAAATCGCGACGGCCTGCGCTTGCGTCAGCGTGGCGCCGATGGGCGAAGAATACACAGCGCTCGGTGGCGGCGGCGGTAGGTCAGCGCGCGCCGATGCAGTCACCGAGAGCGCGCAGAGCAGAGTGGAAAAGAGTCCGCGCTTCATGACAACGGAGCGCACCATAGCAACAAGCTTGCCTTCACGGTCAACCGCTCACAGCCCTTATTTCTTGGCTGATCCGCGCGTCGATCGAGAGCGCGAAGTTTCGTCCCGCTGCCAGTGACGACACACGGGCATCACGCCACACCCCTCGCAGCGCACCGGATCGCGACGCGATGGACAGCGCTGCAGCATCCCCATGTGACAGAGCGCGAAGTCGTACTTTGCTGGGTCGTTTGGATCGAGTTTCGCGAGCGCTTGTCCAATCTCGAGCGTCGTCTTCCACGAGAGGTCCGTTCGCCGAGTGAACCCGAGATTGCGAGACAGCTTGTGAATGTGCGTGTCGACTGGGCACAGCAGAATGCTCGGCGAGAGCGGCCACTGACCAAAGTCGACGCCGTCTGCGGGTCGGATCATCCAACGTAGGTAAAGGAGCAATCGCTTGTTTGCGCTGCCGCCCCGGGGGTTGCCGAGCAAATGCGCGGGACCGCGTCGTCCACTTCCCCCCGATGCGTGTAGGTTCCCCGCATCGCGAATCGCGTCGACGA
>JAYVXK010000537.1:0-5925 GCA_043785265.1 Myxococcales bacterium
CGCAGTCTCTCGATCGTGTGCGCACGAGTGGCGAGTTGCGTTGGGGAGCGGATGTTCAAGGCGGTGAGCCGTATGTCTCTCAACGCCCGGACGGCACGCTCGTCGGATTCGAAGCCGATCTCGCGGATGCGATTGCGCGTGAACTCGGTGTGAAGGCGACGCGTGTGCAAAATGATTGGAGCACCCTCTTGCCTGCGCTCGAGCGCGACGGCTTCGACATCATCTTGAATGGCTTCGAGGTCACGGCGTCGCGTGCGGCTCGCGTGTCGTTCTCGCGCCCGTATTACGCGTTTAGTGAGCGCCTCGTCGCGCGCAAAGGAGACACACGTCTGCGTCCAGATCTGCACGCGCTTGCTGGTTTTCGCATCGGCACGCTCGCCGGATCAGAAGCGTTCGATCTGTTGCGTGGCGCCAATGTGACGCCCGTCATCTACGAGGGCGCACTCGAGCCATACATGGATCTCGCAGATGGTCGGGTCGACGGCATCTTGATGGACGACCTCATCGCCGATCGCTACGGCCTCGTGCGTCCGGACCTCGCGCTCGTGGGAGATGTCGCGCAAGGTCAGTATGCGATCGCGACGCGCAAGAGCGACGCAGATCTGCTCGCAGCGATCAATCAGGCCATCGGCACGCTGTTCGATCGCGGCGAGATCGAGCGCATCGATCGCAAAGCAGGCGTCTACAACGATCGCCAAGACGCTCTGAAAAGCCTGACCCGGAGCGAAGTCCCCTCCGAAGTGCCCAACGTGCCGTCCAGCTTTTCGCTTGGTCACGTGTGGCTGTTTCTTCAAGGGGCGGCCGTCACGCTGTTGGTCTCGGTCTTGGCGATGGCGCTCGCGTTTCCTCTTGGTCTGCTGCTCGCGATGTCTCGCACCTACGGTCCCAAGTGGAGCGCGCGCCTCGCGTCTGCGTATGTCGAGATCTATCGCGGAACGCCGGTGTTGCTGCAGCTGTATTTGATCTACTTCGGTCTCGCGCAGGTCATTCGTGTGAGCGCTCCCGTCGCGGCGGTCGTCGGTCTCGGGATGAACTACGCGGCCTATGAAGCAGAGGCGCATCGCGCGGGCATTCAAGCAGTGCCTGCAGGACAGATGGATGCCGCGCGCGCGTTGGGAATGTCCACTTGGATGGCGCTGCGTCGCGTGGTGTTGCCTCAAGCGCTTCGTCTCGCGCTGCCGAATGTGACGAGCGACTTCATCGCGCTCCTCAAAGACAGCTCGCTCGTGAGTGTGATCACTGTGGTGGAACTCACCAAGCAGATGACCATCACAGCGGTCGACGTGCGAAGTTGGCTGGTGCCCGGACTGCTGGCGGCGGCGTTCTACTTTGCGATGAGCTACCCGCTCGCGAAGTGGTCGCAGCGTCTCGAAAAAAGGAGACGCGCGTGACTCACGCCAAGGAGAGCCGATAGAAGATGGCAAGCGCGAATGTGGTCATCCCAACGCCCGAACAGACAGAACAGTTCGCGTCGACTTCTGCTCGGCTGTCGGCGAGGCACTTCGGGCAGGCTGTCAGGGTTGCACGTTCAGGCATGATCACGTCAGACTCAGAGTCACGTCGCTTGAGAGGTGGAACGACTGGCGTCGACTTGGCTCGGCGAAAGCCCGTCCCGCTGCAAGGAGCGCACTTTTGCATGCCCTCCTCGTGCAGATCGGAGACCACTCCAAGACCGCCACACATGGTGCAAAGATGCTGGCGGGTTGCATTCATCATGCGACCTTCGGAGGAAAGGTGGAGACGTCCGTGTCGCCGTCCTGCTCGTCGATGGGAGGAATGGCGAGCGGAAGCGGAAGGGGTCTCATTCGCGCCCGGTGGCGCGAGACGTAGATGCCCACGAAGAGGAGGACGACTACTGCTATGAGAGTGGCGAAAGACATGGTGTCGTCCTTCTCTGCAAGACGGCGCCCACAGTCACGGATCAAATGAGCAACCTCATGGGTGCGAAGGACGACGAGTCGCAGCGTCTCGAACGGCAGCGTGGCCTGTGAGTGCGCTCGTGGCTACGGACTTGGTGGTGCGTCGCGCTGGGAAGAACATTCTCGATCGCACCTCGCTGACACTGGAGTCCAAACAACTGATGGCGCTGATCGCTCCGTCCGGCACGGGCAAGAGCACACTGCTTCGGTGTCTCGCGGGTCTCGATGGATTCGACGAGGGGCGCGTGACCGCGAGCGGCGAGTTGTTGCGAAAAGGTGGAGACCAACATCCAGACGCACTCGTGCGCCGACGGGTGGGTTTCGTGTTTCAAGAGTTGCATCTCTTTGGACACATGACGGCTCTCGCCAATGTCGCCGAAGCGCCAGTCAGTGTGCTCAAAGAGAGCGAGAAACAAGCACGTTCGCGCGCCGAAGTGTTGTTGGAATCACTGGGTGTCGGTCACCGAGCATCGGCGTTCCCTGATGAGATGAGCGGAGGCGAACGACAACGCGTGGCCATCGCGCGAGCGCTCGCGATGAAGCCGAGTGTGTTGTTGTTGGATGAACCGACGAGCGCGCTCGATCACGAGCGCCGTTTGGATCTCGTCAAGGTGCTGCGTGCGCTGGCCGAAGACGGCACCGCTGTGTTGATGGCGACGCATGATGCGGATCTCGCTCGCGCGCATTGCGATGCGGTGTCGCGACTTGAAGGTGGTGTGGTCGTGGCCGACGGCTAATTTCCGGTCAACGTCGCGAAGGCGCGTGATCGCGATGCTTGCTGTCCATTGGAGCTGCTAGGCTCATTCTGTGGACAAGCTCTTGGGACAACGTCCGAGTAAGAGCGCAGACGATGCTCGCAGGCGTCAGATCGAGCGCGTGCTTGCCATGACGCCGCGCGAACGTGCTGTCCTTGCTTTGCGTCTCGGAAGGCGGATGCGGGTGCTCGCCGATCGTGTGCCACACTCCAGATGACACCCGAGGATCGCACACTCCAACTCGCCGATCGCCACCCAGCGGAGACGCTGCACTTGGTGCGTTCCGTTTGTGAACGGCTGCACTTGGGTGACGAGCTGGAAATCATCGTCGCCAAACGAGGCTAGCCAAACCAAACGCATCGCGTAGATTAGTCGAATGGACGCGTGCGCCATGATCGTTGGCATCGCCATCGGACTCGCATGCGCGACCGACGTGCACGCCGAAGGGTCGAGGTTCCGATTCGGGATTGGCGGTGGCGGCGGCGGCCTCGTCGAAACGCGCGCGAGCAACAAGATCCTCACGCCATACAACTGCTGCGCTTGGGTGATATCGGTTCCAGAAATTCGCCTAGGCGTCCAGGTCACGCGCGTGTTTGGGTCCTATTTGGAGTTACGTCCGCAACTCGTGACGCTCGGCTTCGTGCCGACCGCACGGCTCTTGTTCGCGGCCGTCTTGCTCGATCACCTCGAGTTCGCGATGGGCCCTGGCGTGGGCGCCTTGCTGCCGTTCGGCGGGTCGGCGACGACCGCCAACGACCCGAGTCGCACCATCTTCACGCCGATCATCCGCGCTTCGGTCGTCATCGGTCGTCGTCATCCGATCACGGGTGTGCGGAAGGGCCTCGGAATCAGCGCGTCCGCCGCGCCGTTCTTTGGCAACTACGAGAACGGCTGGATCCTCACGACGGGGATCTCGTACGAGATCTATTGAGACTCACCACTCGGAGGTGATGCACCATCGAGCCCGGGGGTGCGTGCGGCGACTTCCGGTCAACGTGTCGCGAAGTCTCGCGTGACGCCTTCGACTTGCTTGTGCTCGTTGCCGCTCTCGACGGCGCGCAGGCGGGCCTCGACTCCGCGCAGACGCGCGTCGAGATCCGACACGACGACCCGCTGACCGGCTGCGTCGTAGAACTCCAACGTCGCGCCGTTTCCCTCTTCACGCAGCACGAGCAGCGTGTGCTTGCTGGGACCGACGAAGTACTCGCCGTCGATCGGGACGTTCACGACATGCGGTGCCGGAGGCCGGACCGGGCGTTCGTTCGACGCAGACTGCGCGCACGCCAGCTTGGGCGCGAAGAGTTGACCACCGACGAGTCCGCCGGCGAATGACGCCGCGATGCTCGCGACGACGAGGAGCGTGTAACGAGCGCGGCTCGAGGTGGGTCTGGGCATGATCTCTCCGTGTGTAACCTGACATGATTTATCACGCGTGGACACCGCGCCGTCTGTCCTGCCGCTCTCCGTTGAGATTGAGTTCTCGAGTGTTGGGAGCGTCACGGAGTGCTTCGACGTTTCGTTGGTGGGCTTGCTGACGTAGATTGAACGGATGTTCGCTCATCCGTTGAAGCTCAGCGCGCTATTGGCGCTGGTGGCCTGCGGTTCGGCTGAGACGACCAACACGCTTGATGCCGCGAGTGCTGCCGATGCTCCTCGCTCCACTGCGAATCCTAGTCGCTTGTGGTCGGGGGATGCGTCATGCGTCTACGCGCCGTCTTGTCCTCAGACGCCGCCGGTCGGCGGCACGCCGTGCGTCACACCCGTGATTTGCGACTACGGGACGAGCCCGAACCCGCGCGCCGATCTAGGGTTGCCGTGCGGACCGACCGCCCGTTGCGCACCGTCGGACGCCGGCATCGAGGCTGGTCGCGCGTGGCAGGTAGCGGCGGGCGTTCCATGCCCGCCTCTCGAAGTGGGTGGCAATTGCCCAACCGTTCTTCCACCGGACCTTCCCATCCTCGTGGATTGTCCTACCGCGGGTCAGACGTGCCCTCTCGAGGGCCGCACTTGCATTTGCGACCCAGGCTGGGTGCCAGGCAGGCAACTATGGAATTGCATGGGCCTCATCCGCCACGGGTGCTCCTGCAACACTCCCAAGAACACCTGCGGCCCCTGGTTTTGCGACGGCCCCAACGGCCTCCAAGAAGAACCAATCTGTCCCGACTGAGGTGATCGCCTTCCCCCATCGACCAGCGAGCAAAGAATCACCGCTCTCCTCCTTCCCACCCCGGCCAACCCGCAACAAAAACCCCGACCGGCGGCGGAGCGTGCGCCGCCCTTGATCGGGACCGATGGAATACCCACTCTCCCCACCCGCCCAAAGCAGCCCCACCCCCACCCGCCCAGCTCCATCGGGCACGAGCAAGGGTGGCCGCTCGTCCGCCGCCGAGCGACAACCTCCCCGTTGCAGGTGCCTACTTCTCCACCAGTGCCTTCTTCGCACGGAGCACCAACTTCACTGCGTCATCCGCAGTCTTCCCAACCGCACTGAGGTGCCCCATCTTCCGACCAGGTCGCGCTTCTCGCTTGCCATACAAGTGCACACGCACTCCAGGCAGCGCGAGCGCGCGATCAAACGCCGGCGCACTAGAGGGCGTCCACAGATCGCCTAGCAAGTTGTAGATGGCGACAGGTCGTGTGAGTTCGGTTGACCCGAGTGGAAGGTCACATACCGCACGCACCGCTTGTTCGAACTGACTCGTGAGGCAACCCACCTCTGTCCCGTGGAAGGTATTGTGTGGACGCGGCGCAAGCTCGTTGACGAGCAGGTCTCCCTCGGTCGTGAGAAAGAACTCGACGACCAAGAGGCCCTCGAGCTCGAGAGCCACGGCGATCTCTGTGGCGATCTCTTCTGCGCGCTTGGCGAGTCTGCGCGAGATGGGCGCCGGCATCACCGAGACCTCGAGGATGCGGTTGGTGTGGCGATTCAGAGAAGGCGGAAACACGGCAGATTGGCCGCTTGGACGACGCGCGACCAAAATGGAAATCTCTGCTTGTAGATCGACCGCGGCCTCGACCACCGCCGCGTCGCATCGCAGGTCGTCCCACGCAGCGACGGCCATGTCGGGAGCCGCGACGAAGACCTGACCTCGCCCGTCGTAGCCACCATGACTCGCTTTGACGAACGCCGCGCTCTTGGTCTTCCTGATCGCGCTCGCGATGTCTTTGGCGTTGCGAGCGATGCTGAAGGTCCCAACCGGAAAGCCATGCTTCTTCAGCCACTGCTTTTGCTTGACGCGGTCTTGAACGAT
>JAYVXK010000538.1:0-5925 GCA_043785265.1 Myxococcales bacterium
GCGTAGGTCTTGCCGTCGGTGAAGCCGAGCGGGTCTGCTGGCGCGAGGTGCGCGTCCCACTCTTCGAGCTGACCCTCGTCGAGCAAAAGGTCTCGCCAGCGTTCTGCGGCTAGTTTGTGGTGCTGCCCGCAATCGGGACACACCTCGAAATTGTGCGCGAACGCCTCGGCCGTGAGCGTGTTACCGCAGCCGTCGCAGCGACGAAACACCCCTTTGCCGACGCTCTTCTTCTCGCTCGCGTCCGTCTCGGATTGCTTGCGGTTCGGCCAGGGCATGGATCGACTTTGTCTGTAACACCAGTAGTCCTGCATGCGAAGCGCAAGGAGGCCCGCTCCTAAAGGTTGACCGCTCTCTGCGCAGGGTGCGAGGATCGCGCGAGAAAGAGAGTCATGGCCGATTCCCAGCAACGTTACCGTGTGGTCGAGAAGCTCGAGAGCGGCGGCATGGCAGAAGTGTTCCGCGCCGAGAGCGAGGGCCTTCAGGGTTTCAAAAAGCAAGTCGCGATCAAACGCGTTTTGCCGCACCTGTCCGAGAAGAAGAAGTTCATCTCGATGTTCCTCGACGAGGCACGCCTCTCTGCGCACCTCTCCCACTCGAACTGCGTGCAAGTGTTCGACATCGGCGTCGGCGACAACGCGTACTTCATCGTCATGGAGTTCGTCGATGGCGCGAACCTCAAGTCGATCGCGGAATCGCTGAAAAAATCGGGCCACACGTTTCCGGTGTCTGCCGCGGTGTACATCGCGATCCAGATTTGCAACGGTCTGTCTTACGCGCACGAACTCAAAGATCCGCAAGGCGTCGATCTGCACATCGTCCACCGCGACATGTCGCCACCAAACGTTCTCGTCACCAAGTTCGGCGAAGTGAAGATCGTGGACTTTGGTCTCGCCAAGGCGAACTCGCAGCTCGAAAAAAGCGAGCCCGGCATCATCAAAGGCAAGTTCAGTTATCTGTCGCCCGAAGCGGCGATGGGCCAAGACGTCGATCCACGCACGGACGTGTTCGCGGTCGGCATCATCTTGTGGGAGTTGCTCGCCGGTCAGCGCCTCTTCATGGGCGACACTGATTTTCAGACCGTCAAAAAGGTCCAGCAAGCGGTCATTCCGCCGATCACGCAGATCAACGAGAACGCACCGCCCGAACTCGAGCGCATCATGGCGCGCGCGCTCGCACGCGATCCGGAGCTTCGCTATCGAACCGCGCGCGAGCTCTCGCGTGACCTGACCAAGTTCATGTTCGAGTTCGGCCAGCCCGTTGGCAACTTCGACATCGCGCAGCTCGTCGCGGGCGCCATGAAGGAGCGTCAGCGCAAGAAGCCTCAGCAAGGATCGATCATCGACAAGCTCATCGAAGAAGCACTCTTCGAGTTCACGTCGCTCACCGACGATGAAGGCAAGCCCACCACCTCAGGCGGCGGCTCGTCGAACCCGGATCAATCGCAAGCGCAAGCACCGCTGAATTTAGGGGAGTTCGTCGATCCCAAAGGTTGGCTCGACGACATCGCCGGCGAACCCATGAAGCCCAGCGACCTGGGAGGCAAGTTGCCGAACACCTTCGAGGCCGGAAATCTCTCGGCCCTCGAAGACGACGAACCCGTCGGCAAACCCAACCCGCCAATCTCACGCCCTGCACCCACGCCACTGCCCATCGTCACCCCGCCTCCTCCGATCGTGGCTTCGACACCACTCAAACCCATTGGCAGTGTCGACAAGAAGAGCGGCGGCAGCGGCGCCATCATCGCCGTGGTCGTGTTCGTCCTCGTGGCGGGTGGCGCAGCAGCAGCATGGTTCGGCGGTCTGATCCCGCATTGACGGCACGTCCGCGCTCGCACGGCGTGGTCCACACCAGGACGAGGACGACGGCCATCACGTTCGACCCGATCGGAGTCGTGCGGTCGCCGTTCTCTGACAAGAAGGATGCACCACGGCAGTCAGCCGCGAGCACCGCCAAAGGAACGATCGAGCTCTTCGAGGGACGCGACTTTCGCGACGCCCTCAGCGATCTCGAGGGGTGGTCGCATATTTGGGTGCTCTACGTCTTCGATCGCGCAAACGGATATCGCCCCAAAATTCAGCCTCCCCGCGCTCAGACGAAGAAGGGCGTCTTTGCCACGCGCTCACCGCATCGCCCCAATCCGATCGGTCTGTCGGCGGTGCGCTTGCTCGGCATTCGCGACTTGGTGATCGAAGTCGAAGGAGTCGACATGCTCGATGGCTCACCGGTCCTCGACGTCAAACCATATGTATCTTACACGGATGCCATCGTCGACGCGTCGGCAGGTTGGCTCGGCGAAGATCCCGTGGCCGCTTTCGAGGTGACCTTTGAACCGCTCGCGCGCGCACAACTCGAGTTGCTCGTCCGATTCGGCGTCGATCTCGAGCGCAAAATCGAGAGTGCGCTTGCTCTCGGACCCGAGCCCCATGCGTATCGCCGCATCAAGAAAGATGGAGAGACGAGCGTGCTGGCCATCAAAGATTGGCGCGCGAGATTCATCCTGCAAAGCGATCGAAAAATCTCGGTAATCGCCCTATTTTCAGGCTATTCGGAGCGACAGCTGGCCAAGACGAAGAGTCCATCGCTCGCGGCGCATGTAGCGCTCGCGTCTCTCGAATTCACTTGAGCGGATCGCCGCTCGTCACCGCGAGATGGTCGGCGCCGAGCTGCACGACTTTGTCTCCCACGAGGGCGCGAGCGATCATGCCTTTGCGTGTGGCGCCTGTTCCAGTCGCAACCGCGATCACCATCACCGGCGGCTTCAACTTGGTCACCTCGGCCGACGCGACCAACAGCGGAGCGATCTTGGGCGGCGCGGGCACGTCCGAGCACGCCTGTTTGTAGACGATGCGCATCGACTCCATGCTGGTGCCGTCGAACCGATCGATCTCGCTCGTGTCTTCACACTTTTTGCTCGGTGCAGGATCTTTGAAACTGATCTTCGACGTGCCACCCGCGCTCGGAGCAATCGTCGCCACCTCGCCCCGCACCAATTCAATCGTCGCAGACTGCATCGCGACAGTGGGATCGACGCCCTCTTCCGTCACTTCGACGGGCACCTTCACTTCTGGATGGAGCTTTCGATACGCGCTCTGCGACATCCAAATCTGACTCGCCACGGTGGCCCGATTGGCGTGCGACGCGCCCAGAATTTGCCACTGCGCTTTGGCCTCGAACGCCTGATCCGCGAGCACGTAAGCCCGAACGAGCGCGCGCGAGGTGTCGACGAAGAGCGGGTCGTTCGTACACTGGGTCGCGTCGGTGCAACGGACTACTGCCTCTGAACGCAGCGCTACAATTGCCGGAGCAATCGTGGGGTCGACGTTGTGAGCGGTGGCGTGATCGAGTTTATCGAGGATGCGATCGAACCTGCCATAGGCGTCTTCGCGACTCTTGTAGTAAGTCGCGCGGGCGTTGCGAACGTCATTGGGCAGCTGCACTTCGTAGGCGCGCTGCGCTGGAGAAAACGTCCCCACGAACGCGTCGAGCTTGCCAATGTTGGCGACAGTACGGCTCTCGAACGCGTCGCGTTCTGCTTGCGACAGTTCGAGCTTGCTGATGGCGCTGCTCAATCGCGTTTGATCGAACGCGTGCGCGTACCAAGTCACGATCCCAGCCAATTCATCAGCGCTCGTGCACCTGCCGCTCTCGACGCACTCGTCCACCAAGATGGCGGCCTCGATGACGTTGAGTCGCCGATCGTCGAAGCGCGCGTGCCGCTTGACGGTGTCGTCGCTCGCGATCGCATCGAAGCAGACGAGCTCCGTGATGAGTTTGTCGCTGGTGCCTTCGGTGAGGGCTGGGCCTTTCGTCCACGGTGGACCACCGACACCGGCTGCGCTGTCCCACGGCAGGTCTTTTCCGTCCGCGTCTTTGGGTCGCTGCCATACGGCGTGGCACTCCTCGCCTTTGTAGGCGAGCGAAGCCGACGCTTGTGCGCTCGTTGCAGTCGCCGTGTTCGGGCCCGCGCCCAGTCCGGGTCCGCACGCAACACACGACAACAAGCACACGCCCATCAATGAGGATCGCATCGCGGCTGTTATACTGGACCGTCCACGATTGACGCTAGGATCGCGATCGTCAAGCTTGCCTCCACCAATCGCGACGAGCCCGGCATCTTCGCGATCGACGAGGTTTGCCCCCGATTGGGCGTGTGAGCTTGACGATCGCCTGGCGTTTCCCTACAACGCCGCTCGCAGTGCTGGACCAAGGAACTCTTACGTCCGCAGCCGTGTTGCCGAGCGTTTCGCTCCGCGATGTGTTCGCGCTTGCCAAGCCACGCATCACCCTGATGGTGCTCTTCACGACGGCGGGCGGTCTCTGGCTGGCTCCCGTCCCAGTGGCACGCAGCACCACCTTCTTTGCTCTGCTTGGAACGATGCTCATCGTCGCGGGCGCCAATGCGCTCAACATGGTGTGGGAGCGCGACATTGATCGACTGATGAAGCGCACGAAGAATCGACCGCTTCCAGCGGGTCGTATGTCTCCGCGTGTCGCGCTTTGGTTCGGCATCACGACGAGTGTCATCGCGTTGCCGATTCTTGCGTTCGGCGTGAACGGGACGACAGCGTTTCTCGCAGCCCTCGCCAATCTTCTCTATGTGCTCGCGTACACACCACTCAAGCAGCGCTCACATTGGGCGCTCCAAGTGGGCGCAGTGCCTGGCGCCATTCCTCCTTTGCTCGGTTGGACCGCGGCAACAGGCAAAGTGGAAACAGGCGGGCTCGTTCTCTTTGCCATCATGTTCTTGTGGCAAATCCCGCATTTTCACGCCATCGCGCTGTTTCGCAAACTCGAATACGGACGTGCCGGTCTCAAGGTGCTCCCAAACGAGCAAGGGGATCTTGCTGCGCGTCACAGCATCGTTCGTCATGTCGGCGCGTTGATCTGCGTGAGTCTCTTGCTCGTGCCTCTTCGCATCGCCCACTTCGGCTACACGATCGCCGCGCTGGTCTTGGGCGCCACGTTCCTTGTCGCAAGTCTCAATGGCATTCGCACAAACGCGGACACCAAGAGCGCACGACTCACGTTCTTTGTGTCCTTGATCTACGTGGTCGGGTTGTTCGCGGCGATTGGCTTCAACGCCAGGTGACCAGCCGCGGGCGACTCCTCTTGAGCGGGCTGCTCTTGGTGGCGTGCCACGCTGAGATTCCAGATTTTTACGGAGTGCGCTTGGGCATGGTGCCGCGCGACGTGCGTGACCGATACACCCAAACAGGTGGCACTTGGGAGAGCGAAGCCGCGCGAGACGACTACGCGATCAAGTGGACATCACCCCAAAATCACAGCGCAGATGCGCCTGACCACGCGACCTTCGAATTTCACACGGGCTCGCTCGTGGCGGTTCGCGCAGACCTGCCAGCGGACGCGAAGTTTGCGCAGGGGGACGATCTGGTGGTGTCCAAATCGACCGTTCTCAAGCGGACACACTCGGACAAGGGCAGCGTCCACATCGACTTGCTCGCTCGCGATTGCCCAACCCACGCTGCTGAAGCCACGCGTTTGGCAGGCGATCGGTGAGGACGGCAAAAACATGCATCATACAGGCATTGGCGTCCACCCGCGCCGCATGTAGGCGCGCAGACTTTTCGCGTTTGCCTCGTGAGCGTTTTTTCCACGAGCAAAGGGTTGTGTACGGCCCGCCACCTCCCCTATAAGTTCGGCCGCATTCCACCATTCAGGCGTGGGGTCAAATCCGGCTCGGATTTGCCTTCGTCTGGGCTGCTGCACTCGATCACCCGAACGCTTGGATGCTCGCTCGCTCGAGCGGGTTTCTCCCCTTTTCAAGGTATGCGCGCAAGACGATGCAACTCTTCCCTCGCTCGCTCAACAAACTGCCGCTCCTCGCCGCCGTCGGCCAAGTCGCTGCCCTCATCGGGGTAGTGCTGGCCTTCTGGTATTACGGATCGCCATCGAACTTGCAGGTTG
>JAYVXK010000539.1:0-1731 GCA_043785265.1 Myxococcales bacterium
GCGCACTCGGGCAACCACATGCCAAGCGGCTTGCGTCCAGTGAAGGACTCGAACGCACGCACACCGAGTTCGAGTTGCGGACGAATGCCCTCGGAGGCGGGCAGCATGCCTGGCAGGTAGCAGTGAGTCGCAGAGCACGTGATGAGCTCGATGTTGCCGGCGTCCCAGTGACGAACCAGAGCGCTGACGATGTCGCCGTCGTATCGCTCCCACACGGCTCGCACGCGCGCGAGCTCTCCGCGATAGAATGTGGCGAGCGGCGCGAACTCTTCGTCTCCCCAGAGACGCTTCATTTCAGCCTCGGAGAGCGCCTCCATTCGTGCGAGATGATCTTCGAAGCGACGCTTGAGGAGCGGGTCTTTCATCATCGCCGCGAGCGGCGGAGTCAGACTCATCGTGAGAGCGAAGGGAATGCCTTCGTCATGCAGACGATCAAACACGTCGACGAGCGGCAAGTAGCACTCGATCAGCGCCTCGTAATACCAGCGCTCTTCGAGGTGGCGCGCGTGTTCTGGATGACGCACGAACGGAAGGTGTGCGTGCAGAACGATTGCGAGGGTGCCGAGGCTCATCGAGGCCGCGGCACCCTATCACGCTTCGTTTGGCGATATGCTGAGCGTCCCATGCGACTTTTCTCAACTGTCACACTCGCCTCATTGACCCTTGTTTCGTGCGCAAAACGTGAGGATCCAGCGTGGACCAAACCGGCGGCGGCGCATGTGTTGGGCGACTCCACGGTGACCGGAGAGCCGGCCGCAATCGGACGGTTCGCCGCTGCGCCCGCGCTCGATGGCAAGCTCGACGACGCGGTCTGGCAAAACGCGACGACACTCGGACCCTTCGTCGATGCAGGCGAAGGCAAATCCGATCTCTCCGAGCTCGCGGGCACGTTTGCCAAAGCAGGCTGGGACGACCGCGCGCTCTACCTTGGTTTCTACGTGCACGACGCGTCACCTGTCGCGCCGTTCGAGAAGGCGGATGTGGATCCGCATCTTTGGGAGAAGTCGAGCGCGGTCGAATTGATGCTGCAGCCTGGAGACCCGGGCGACAATCGCGACTACTACGAGATGCAGTACGACACCAAAGGCGCTGCGTTCGACACGCACTGGGATGACTACAACATTCCCATCGCGGACAGCGCTCAAGGCAAGGTGTTCGGGCACCAGGAGTGGTCCAGCAAGGCCGAGCGCGCAAGCTACGTCGAGACGGATCGCTTCTACGCGATCGAAGTCGCGATCCCCTGGAGTGCCTTGGAAAAAGGTCGATTTGCGATCCCACCGAAGAGCGGGGAAGTATGGAGAATGAACCTTTATGGATTTCGCGATGGGCAGCGCGTGTCCAACGCGTGGTCACCCATTAGGGCGCAGGGGAACTTTCACAAGTCCTCCCGCTGGGGCCGCGTGAAATTCATTTGATTCGCGGACCGTCGGACTCTTCTCCTCCCCCATGGCCATGGGGGAGGTCGGGTGGGGTACGGCGCAAGTTTGTCAATATATTCATAGATCTTGCCCCGAACGGCGTCGGGAGGCTGATATGATTTAAGGCTCAGGTCAAGACTCTTGATGCTAACGGCGTTCCCATTGCTCCAGGCGTCAATAACCTTAAAGTTCGTGGTAGGGACCCCATCATTTCCCGCCAAGACATGCTCAATGGCGTAGCCACGCGACTTCCAATCCAACGACCACACGCTGCCTTCCAGGTTTGGAATCGAGCTGGAGACATCTACAACAT
>JAYVXK010000540.1:0-1731 GCA_043785265.1 Myxococcales bacterium
GCGGAGAGAGAGGGATTCGAACCCTCGGTACCCTTGCGAGCACACATGATTTCCAATCATGCACCTTCGGCCACTCGGTCATCTCTCCCAGGTGTAGACCTGAAAAACGTCGCCTCACTTAGCACGACCCGCAGACGCCACGCACGTCTAACGCCCCCACGCGCGCAACGCTGCGGCAAGGCCTGGGTCGGGGACCATTGCTGTGGACTTGACGGCCGGAGTTTGAAAAACAGACGCGAGATCGCTGCGGAGGCGGATTTCAGCCAGTGGATAGGTTGACGAGGCGTCCGTCGCGCACGCGGCATCGAGACCGAGATCACACAATTGTTGGTGATCGGCGTTGCCAAAGAGCACCAGCGAGCCCTCACGCAGCGAGAGTTTTCCGCGCGGAGCTGTAGCGACCACGGGCCGCACGAGGAGAGGTTCGACAGCGAGGTCCACCACGTCGACTCCACCGAACGCTTGCGGTGCCGAGAGACCAAGCGTGGACAAGATCGAGCGCGCGAGATCGATCGACGTCGTCATCGCACTCACATGGGTAGGCACGGGCCCCGAGGATGGAGGCAACCGAACGACGAGAGGAATCGACAGTGTCGTCTCGTCGAGCGCAGCTTCATCTCCAAACGGAACACGCGAGCTGGGGGATGTACCTGCGTCGCCTGTCACGATCACAGCCGTATCGCCATCGTGACCTGCGTCGTGAAGCGCCTGCATCAACTTCGCGAGTGCGGCGTCATGGGCCCTCATCTGAAGCTCGAACAAAGCCCACGCACGCGTGCGATCGGCGTCTCCAAAACGCACTTGCGGCGGCACTCGCCGAGCTTTGCCAAGAATCTCACCTGCGTGGCGAGGCTCAATCGAGCCGGCGTACGAATCAGGCGCGAGCGACTTGAGCTCCTCGCCGGTCGCGTCCCAAGGCGGATGGCCTCCGCGTGCATGCACCACCAAGAGGAAGCGATCGGCCGTGTGCTTGCCAATCCACTGCGCCGCATCGTCGAACACACGGGTCGATGAATCAGTGGTGGGCAAGGTAGACTCGAAGTCGACCCAATCACGGTCGAAACCATACGCTGCACTCGTCGTTGGATTCGCGGTGAAGAGCGCTGATTGAATGCCTGCGTCGCGAGTGGCTCGCGCGATCGTGACTGGTTCGGAGGAGAGACGCGTCGCTTCGTCTTGAGCGCCATGCTGCGGCGGCAACAGACCCGTCAGCAAGCTCGCGAACGATCCACCGGCCCAACTCGTCGAGGCTCGATGATGATCGAACACGAGACCATCTTTCGCGAGCGCATCGAGCGTCGGCATGGCTATTTTTCCGCCATAAGTCGACAGTAGCAATGGCGGCGCTTGACCGAGCACGACCACGAGCGCGTTGCGTGCAGGCTTGTGCGCGGCTTGCGCCGAGAGCGGTGGCGTCGTCACGCGCAAGCCTCCGAGCAAGGCCCGGACTCCGCGGGTCGCATGCAAGACGGTGATCTCGATCGCCGCGATCGTGTTGGTTAGATCTTCGGGCACGGCGAGTGTGACGAACTGCCAACTCGCGTCTGTCGCATGCAGAGTCGCGAGTTCTTTTGCGGGCGCGCGATCCTTTATCGCCCGCACGACGACATCCGCGTCCCCTTTGCCGGCTGCTGCGACAGAGAGCTCCACAGTCGATCCGCGCGGCAAGAAGGCCACGCATCGCAAGAAACCAGGAGCAGGCAACGAGATGGACCGTTTTGCGCTGCCCGC
>JAYVXK010000541.1:0-5910 GCA_043785265.1 Myxococcales bacterium
GCCCAGTCCACCGGCGCGCGATCGCTTGGAACGGGGCTGTCCGAATGTTGGGCGGCTTCGAGTAAGGCTCGCTTGACCCAACGCTCCCAGGGATGATCCTTCCCAACCCACGCTTCGTAGGGGTCGACTGCCGTCATGCGTGTGTCCTTTGCATTAATACTATTGCTTCGTCTGCGTCGTCATTGATGAGCGCTTGCGCAGAGAGCCGACAGTAGATGCCTGCGGCGCGCCCGTTGACCACGAATATTCCTAGCGCCATGGTTCGCGCGCCGTCCGGCGTGGATTCGAACGAAGCCTGGAATCTGCGTTGAGCGGCCCATCTACCCGGGCGCACACGTGCCTCGAGTCGGCTGCGCCAATCATCAGCACCGATACCGTGCATCAAGACCCGGTAGCCTTCGTGTCCAAATGCTGGCTTCAAAACCCAATCGCGGCCCACGGCTCGGAGCGGGCTTCGTGTTTCGGGCTGGAGCGCTGCGAAGGTCGGCACCCGAGCGTTCAAGTCACTCCAGACAAGACCAAATCTTTTGGACTGTGTCAGAAGAGCCGATGGCGGATTCATCCATCTCGTCTTGCTAAAAGCTGACGAGCACCGGTTTCTTCAAAGAGCTTCGGGTTTGACTCTTGCACTGCCTGAGTCATGCGCTCACCGGCCCTGTCTGCACTCACTGGTCAACCGTCCGAGCAAAGCTTGAGTGCGCTCGATGCCGCCACTGACACGCCAACACCCAGCGTCGGTTGCGAGTGCCACAAGCTCGAGCATGCGTTCCGCTCAGCGCAGGCCTTGGCCGCGATGATCGACCGTGCGGCAACGTCCGGAGTCCAGCCACCACCGATTCAGGTGCAGCTCGCGCAGGCGCACGCGCTCAGCGCTTGTGACGAACTCGAAAGCGCGCTCGCGGACCACCATCGCGGCGGTCCGTGTGGCTGACCGCGCAGCCTCATGGGTCAGTATGGCGCATTCCGTTCGCCTCCCCGCAGTCGATGCGTCACCGCGGTGCATTCTTGCGTCAAGGAGTCTCGGCGTCTGAGCTAGGATTCGCCCCATATGGCCACGACGACGAGCGCGCAAAGACCCGGTCGGAAGATGGCCGTTCTCGTCGGCGTGTTTGCGCTGGTCGCCACACCAGCGTCACCATCGACGTCTCCGCCAACCTTCCCTATCACATCGTCCTCGAGATGCTCTCGAGCATGCGCACCACGAGCGATGGGAAGGTCCTCTTTCCAAACTTCTACTTCGCCCGCGGCCCCCTGCCCTCACGAGGCCACCTAGGCCCATTGGATCAGCAAGGCGACTTCCAATCTCCAGATGACCTTCGCTCCACCGCTCCTCGCGGAGTCCGACCGTGACAGTGGTCTTCCCAGAACCATTCGGACCGCCGACAACCAAGACAACGGGCTTCACCTTCGTGCCGCCTCTACCTGCCGGGCTGCTGCGATCCGTTCGCGCAATTTCGCGGGCGCCTCTTCGTTGGCTCGACGAACACCAGCAAACGCCCTCGCGCACAGCACACTGAGATCGGCGTTCCGTAGGCTCATAGTCAGGGTCAACGAGGTTTCCGTGCACTCCCCACGTGGCCGGCCCCTCCGCTCTTCTCTTCCCTTCCAGTCGCCGGTGCCCCCTGCTAAACCGCCGGTAGGCCATGAACAAGTACCGAACCGCGATCTTCATCGTGGTCGCACTCGTGATCGCACTGGGGGTCGACTTCGCTCTCCCAGTCGTCATCAAAGACGGTTCCATCCGCCAGCTCATCATGCTTGCGGCATGCAACGTCGTGGTCGCTCTCTCGCTCAATGTCATCAACGGCATGGCCGGACAATTCTCGATCGGTCACGCGGGCTTCGTCAGTTTGGGCGCGTACACCAGCGCAGTCCTCAGCGCGAACATGCACGAGTGGCTCGGCGGCGGAGACACCACGTTCGCGAAAAGTTTCATCGTGGTGCCCGTGTGCTTGATCGCGTCGGCGATCGTCGGCGGCACCTTCGGGTTCATCGTCGGACTGCCCAGTCTCAGACTCAAAGGCGACTACCTCGCGATCGTCACGCTTGGCTTTGCAGAGATTGTTCGTTTGGTGATCGGCACTGCGCAAGTTCAAAACTCAGCCGGACAAGAACAAGCGGGCGGACTCTTCCACTCGCTCGGCGCAGCCATCAGCAAGCTGGGCGGCCAGAACGGATACATGGGACCGAACGGCGAAGGTCTGCCGCTCTACGCCGGACCGTTTTGGATCTTGAGCATCGCTGTGCTCGTCGGTGTCGCTGCGTGGCGTCTGAAGTTCTCTGGCTGGGGACGCGCACTGCGCGCACTTCGCGAAGACGAGATCGCAGCCGCGGCCGTCGGTGTGGATCCGACGCGATACAAGGTCACGTCGTTCGTCATCGCAGCAGTCGGCGGCGGCGTCGCGGGCGGGATGATCGCGCAGATGCGAGACGGCTCGTACTTGGTCAACCCCGAGACCTTCAATTTCCAAGCATCGTTCGACGCGATCACCATGGTGATTCTCGGCGGCTCCGGCAGCGTGTCCGGCGCGATCCTGGGCGCCATCTTCGTGACTGTGTCGGTGAAGACGATCGAGCAACTTCAGAACACGAGTGTCGCGCAGCTCATTCAAGGTCCGCACATGATCGGGACGTTCGAGCTGAAGGTGGATCTCAACGCGCTTCGGATGATCATCTATGCGGTCGTGCTCATCGCGTTGATGATCCGGCGACCGGAAGGGGTGTTTGGCGAGCGGGAGCTTTGGCAGAAGAAGCCGAGTGGGAAGAAGCCCGCGCCACCGAGCAAGCCAGCGGAGGTGCCCGCATGATCGCTGTCGCTACTTCCGTTTCCGTTTCCGTCCCCGTCGCCGCTCCCGTCCCTGTCGCCGCTCCCGTCCCTGTCCCCGCACCCGTCCCCGTTGCGGCTCGCTTCTCCTCCTCCCCCATGACCATGGGGGAGGCCGGGTGGGGGCTTCCACCATGAAGCTCGTTCTCGATCATGTCTCCAAAAGCTTCGGCGGGCTGCGTGCGGTCTCTGATGTGAGCTTCGAAGTGCCTGAAAAATGCATCTTTGGGCTCATTGGGCCCAATGGTGCTGGCAAGACCACAGTCTTCAATTTGATCACCGGCGTGTACAAACACGACGCGGGTTCCATCCGCTTCGGCACCACCGACCTCAAGCCCAAGAAGCCCGCGGAGATCGCGGCCGTGGGGATCGCGCGGACGTTTCAGAACATTCGGTTGTTTGGTCAGCTCACTGTGATCGAGAATCTTCTTGTCGCCTGTGAGTTGCAGAAAAAGGCGCATCTTGGGTCGGCGCTTTTTCGGACGCGCGCTCACTACCAAGACGACGAGGCGATGACCAAGAGAGCGCTGGAGTTGCTCGATGTGTTCGAGATGCGATCGATGGCAGAGGAAGGTTCGACTTCGTTGTCGTATGGCAATCAGCGTCGACTCGAGATCGCCCGCGCGATGATGCTCAAGCCTCACCTGCTTCTGCTCGACGAACCCGCGGCGGGGATGAACTACGGCGAGGCGGAAGGTCTGAAGACTCAGATTCGTTGGTTGCGAGACACCTTCGAGCTCAGTGTCGTGTTGGTAGAGCACAACATGCAGGTCGTGATGGGCGTGTGCGAAGACATCCATGTTCTCGATCATGGCGAGACCATCAGTCGCGGCACCGCCGAACACGTGCGCGCCGATCCGGCTGTGATCACGGCCTATTTGGGCGAACCAGACGACGAGACAGAGGGAGCCGCCTGATGCGTGTGGATCATCCGACCCGCGCGAAGCTCGTACTTCCAGAAGGCAAGCCGCTCCTCGAAGTCAAAGGACTGGAGGTCAGCTATGGCGGCATCCGCGCGCTCAAAGGCATCGACCTGCACGTGATGCCCAAAGAGATCGTCGCGATGATAGGCAGCAACGGCGCAGGCAAGACGACGACGCTCAAGAGCATCGCGCGCCTCCTTCCCATCGGAAGTGGAGAGATTCTATTCGCAGGACAACCCATCAACGGCGTCGCCACCGAAGCGCTCGTGAGCATGGGCGTGTCTCTCGTTCCCGAAGGCCGCGCGATTTTTCCCAACCTCACCGTTCGCGAAAACCTCGAGCTCGGCGCCTACACCCATCGCGACGCCAAAGCGATGCGCGAAACGATCGAAGACGTGGTCGAACTCTTCCCACGCCTGGGCGAACGCATGAAACAGGAAGGTGGCACGCTCAGCGGAGGCGAACAACAAATGCTCGCGATCGGCCGCGCGATGATGTCGCGCCCCACGCTGCTGCTGCTCGACGAGCCCAGCCTGGGGATTGCACCCAAGTTGGTGATGCAGATCTTCGAGTCGATCAAGAAGATCGCGGCAGCCGGAGTGACGATTCTGGTGGTCGAGCAAAACACGCGAATCGCCCTCAAATCAAGCCAGCGGGCGTATGTGCTGAAGACCGGCGAGATCGCGATGGAAGGCAAGAGCGCCGACCTGGCGAAGAACGAAGAAATCCGCGCGGCGTACTTGGGGGGATGACGAGAAGCCCCACGAGAGGAAGCCCCCACCCAGCCTCCCCCATGGTCATGGGGGAGGAGCAGAAACGATCCCCATAGGGCCCAGTGCTCTTCTCCTCCCCCACAAACGTGGGGGAGGCCGGGTGGGGGCCGACGCGGCAGACGGGGACGGGTGCGGGAACCGGGACGGGGACGGGTGCGGGAACCGGGACGGGGACGGGTGCGGGAACCGGGACGGGGACGGGTGCGGGAACGGGGACGGGGACGGGTGCGGGAACGGGGACGGGTGCGGGTGCGGGTGCGGCGATTCTGACTAACCTTCCAGTCATGGATCGCGTAGCAACATCACGTGAGCCCCAGAGCACTGACGCCACCACGCACTCCACTCGATTGGCTCGATCGCGCACGTTCAGGAGCGATCGCGGTCGTCGCGCGCACGCCGCTACTGCCTCTCATCGCACGACGAGATGCGCGCGCCAAGACACGCGCCGCCGTCGCGATCGTGGTGGCGCTCGCGATGACGGTCGTGTGCCCAGCGTTGGCTCTGGCGGTTTCTCCGGCGATCTTTGGTGTGCCTCACATCGCCTCAGCGGTTCGCTATCTCGTGTTGCGTCAGGGACTCTCGCGGCGATTCATCGTAGCGACTGCGGTGCTCGCGGGGGGCATGATGACCTTGCGCATCTGCGAGCAGTTCGGAAATGCGCCAGCCCTTTTTGCGACAGCCGAGATCGCACTCGCAACAGTTTGGGCCTTGATTGCAGCCACTGCGGCAGCTCGAGAACCAGCGACTCGGCGACGCTTCGCGATCGCAGTGTGCGCCATTGTCCTCGTGGGCTCGTTCGCGCTCATGCATCCGGTGTTGGCCCGCATTGGCTTCGTGCATGTCCACAACTTGGGGGTCGTCGCGTTGTGGCTGGTCGCGTTTCGTCGGGGTCGTTTCCCAGTGTGGACGGTAGGTCTACTCGCATTCGCGATCTTCCTATTGGTGTCCGGCGCGACCTTGAAGCTCACCGAGTCACTAGGAGGCACGTCCGCACTGGGAGTCGACTTGAGAGACGTCGGAAGCTGGCTGGTGCCGGGCGTCGCGGCGAGTGTCGCGATCCCTCTGGTGCTCGCGCATGTGTTCACGGACTCCGTGCATTATGCATTTTGGCTGGGGGTGAGTCCAGACGAGACACTCACGCACCAAGGCTCCCTCTCGTTTCGCATGACCATGCGCGGGCTGGTGCACGACTTCGGTCCCACCGGTCTGTGCGTGGTGGTGTTACTCGCACTGGTCGTGCTGGGAATGTCTGCGATCGATCCAAGCAAGGCCCGCAATGCTTACTTCGCGATCGCTGGTTTTCATGGGTACATCGAGGGCGTGATGCTGGTCTTCTTGATGGTGCGAGGGCCACTCCTGGCAGCTCGTCAAAACGAGCGCCCGATCATGA